>JBDSAN010000459.1:0-2637 GCA_039922115.1 Jatrophihabitantaceae bacterium | reverse complement strand
GGTAGTCACGAGCCTTTGTTGTCGCCAGAAGGGAACCGCCCGCCATGACAGGGATACCTGCCCCGGAGCACCTGACCGGGGCCCAGTCGCTGATCCGATCGCTCGAAGAGGTCGGCGCGGACGTGGTATTCGGCATTCCCGGCGGCGCGATCCTGCCCGCCTACGACCCGCTGTACGACTCGACCAGGGTCCGGCATGTGCTGGTCCGGCACGAGCAGGGCGCCGGGCACGCCGCCGAGGGCTATGCCCAGGTGACCGGTCGGGTCGGGGTCTGCATGGCCACCTCCGGACCGGGCGCCACCAACCTGGTCACTCCGATCTCGGATGCGTTCCTGGATTCGGTGCCGATCGTGGCGATCACCGGCCAGGTGCCCTACACCTCGATCGGCACCGATGCCTTTCAGGAAGCCGATATCTCCGGCATCACGCTGCCGATCACCAAGCACAACTTCCTGGTGCAGCACGCCGACCAGATCCCGCAGACCATCGCCGAGGCGTTTCACCTTGCGATCACGGGACGTCCGGGCCCGGTGCTGGTCGACATCCCCAAGGACGTGCTGCAGAACCAGACCCGGTTCAGCTGGCCCCCGACCATCGACCTGCCCGGCTACCGGCCGGTGCTCAAGCCGCACGGCAAGCAGATCCGCGAGGCGGCCCGGCTGATCGCCAGCGCGCAACGTCCGGTGCTCTACGTCGGCGGCGGGGTGCTCAAGGCGCACGCGACCGCCGAACTCATGCAGCTTGCCGAGCTGACCGGCATCCCGGTGGTGACCACCCTGATGGCACGCGGCGCCTTCCCGGACTCGCACCGCCAGCACCTGGGCATGCCCGGCATGCACGGCACCGTGGCGGCGGTCACCGCGCTGCAGAAGGCCGACCTGCTGATCGCGCTCGGCACCCGGTTCGACGATCGGGTGACCGGCCGGCTCGACTCGTTCGCCCCGTTCGCGACGGTGATCCACGCCGACATCGATCCGGCCGAGATCGGCAAGAACCGGCTGGCCGATATCCCGATCGTGGGCGATGCCCGCGAGGTGATCACCGAGTTGATCCCGGCCGTCCGTGCCGAATACACCGCCGGCAACCGCTACGACCTGACCGGCTGGTGGCGGCAGGCCGACAGCTGGCGCGAGACCTACCCGCTTGGCTACGAGGAACCGTCCGACGGCAGCCTGGCACCGCAGTACGTCATCGAGCGGCTCGGCGCGATCACCGGCCCGGACACCATCTTCGCCGCCGGCGTCGGGCAGCACCAGATGTGGGCCGCGCAGTTCATCTCCTATGAGAATCCCTATACCTGGTTGAACTCCGGCGGTGCCGGCACGATGGGCTACGCGGTGCCGGCCGCGATGGGCGCGAAGGTCGGCGCCCCGGACAAGCTGGTCTGGGCGATCGACGGCGACGGCTGCTTCCAGATGACCAACCAGGAACTGGCCACCTGCGCGATCGAGGGCATCCCGATCAAGGTCGCGGTGATCAACAACGGCAACCTGGGGATGGTCCGGCAGTGGCAGACGCTGTTCTACGACGAGCGGTACTCCCAGACTGAACTGGGTACCCACAACGCGCATCACGCTGGCGCGGTGACCGGCTCCGGGCAGCGGATTCCGGACTTCGTCAAGCTCGCGGACGCGCTCGGCTGTGTCGGATTGCGCTGTGAAACCAAGGACGATGTCGACGCGACCATCGAGAAGGCGATGTCGATCAACGACCAGCCGGTGGTGGTCGACTTCACCGTCGGCAAGGACGCGATGGTGTGGCCGATGGTTGCTGCCGGCACGTCCAACGACGAGATCATCGCAGCGCGCGGGATCCGTCCGAACTTCGACAACGGGGTCTGACGGCATGGCAGCCAGCAACGAGGAGTCGGCATGAGCATCCACACCCTGTCCGTGCTGGTCGAGAACAAGCCCGGGGTGCTGGCGCGGGTGTCCGGCCTGTTCAGCCGGCGCGGCTTCAACATCGAGTCGCTGGCGGTCGGCCCGACCGAGCACCCGGAGATTTCGCGGATCACGATCCTGGTGTCGGTCGAGGGCAACGCGCTGGAGCAGGTGACCAAGCAGCTGAACAAGCTGGTGAACGTGCTCAAGATCGTCGAGCTCGAACCGGCCGCCGCGGTGCAGCGCGAGCTGTTGCTGGTGAAGGTCCGCGCGGATGAGTCCAATCGGGGCGCGGTGGTCGACATCGTCGAGCTGTTCAACGCCAAGGTGGTCGATGTCAGCCCCGAGGCGCTGACCATCGAGATGGTCGGGCCGCCGGCCAAGCTCGAGGCGATGCTGAAGATGCTCGATCCTTACGGGATCCGGGAAATGGTCCAATCAGGCATGGTGGCGCTTGGTCGCGGCCCGCGGTCGATGACCCAGGCCGCGCTGCGCGCCGTCGAGCGCAACGTCGGATAGCTCCACCGCTCGCCGGCCGGTTGGCTTGGCGAAACCAGTGGCCGTCATCGGGACGGCCCGCATGATGAGAGGGAACACCCCAGATGGCCGTGCAGATGTACTACGACGATGACGCCGACCTGTCGATCGTGCAGGCCCGCAAGGTGGCCGTGCTCGGTTTCGGTAGCCAGGGCCACGCGCACGCGTTGAGCCTGCGCGATTCAGGGGTGGACGTCCGGGTCGGCCTGCCGGAGGGTTC
>JBDSAN010000458.1:0-3001 GCA_039922115.1 Jatrophihabitantaceae bacterium | reverse complement strand
GCACGACCCTCCACAGGTGATGGCTTCCCACCCGGGCAGGATGCCCGGACGGCTGAATTGCAGCCGGAACGTCGGCTCGATGCAATCCCACGACAGCGCGATCGGCAGCCGCAACTGCGCGCTGGCGATCACCGGATTGCTCAGCAGCGACATGGTCGCGTGGCACGGCGCCGGGCTGTCGGTGGCGCCAGCGGCCGAGGCGGCGACCGGTGACATCAGCTGGGCCATCGCGGCCAGCATGGTCGCGACAATCACCAAGCGGTACCGGGTCAAAGGTTCACCTAACTGGAGTTCGAGGCTGGAGCGTTGCGAGTGAAACACAGCCACCGGCGCGTTGCTGGACGGCCGACCAATCGAGATGGATCTGTGATGGTGGGCAGGCAACGCTGGGCTGCAGCAGGGAGTCCTGATAGGTGATTGCGATACCTACTAGCTATGAACTGGATTGCCCATGCGCGCCATCGTCCTGGTCTCCGCCGCCACCCTGATGCTGCTGGCCGGCTGCGCCACCGGCCAGCCGAACGTCACCGCCGGCCAGCAGCCGGCAGCCATCAGTTCGCCCAGCGCATCGGCGGCGAGTTCAGCCAGCACCACCAAGCCTGTCGCTGCCCACAGCAGCACGTCGGCAGCGCCCAGCAGCGCCACGCCGGCCGGTCCGCCGCCGACCCAGCGGACGGTGATCAGGCCGGTCACCGCCGACGGGCAGCCCGCTGCCGGCTTCACCGTCACCGCCGAGGCCGGCGGGCAGCTAGCCTGCGGCGAGCATCCGGAACCATCGGCGGTGGCCGTCAGTCCGCGCATCGCGTTCTGCCTGCCCGGCGCGGAGTATGCCGTCGCCTGCTGGCCGAGTGGCACGGCCGGTCAGGCACTGTGCTTTCGCGACGCGTGGAGTCATACCGTTGCCAGAGTTGCGACCGACCGCGCCTTCGACACCAGGCTGGTGCGGGCGCCAGCCCAGCCGCAGCCGCTGGCGTTGCTGCTCAGCGACGGCACCCGCTGCAACATCCGTGATCTGGGCGCGTGGGCTGCGCCGAAGCTGCACCCGGACTGGGTCGGTTACTACAGCTGCGGGTTGACCCGGGTGATCTACGGTCCGCTGGCCGATCGGGATCAGGCCGGCATCGACGAGTCCACCTCGAGCTGGACGGTTCAGGTCACGGCCGCCAGCGGCACCGGCAGCTTCAGCACGCTCAGGGTCGTTCGGGCCTATTTCGTCGGGACGTTCGGCGGCTGATACTGACCGCTGGCCTGGTAGCCGAGCCAGGCCAGCGCCGTTCCGATGACCAGGTAGACCGGGTGGAACAGGGTGACCTGGCGAATGAAGGCCAGCTCGATCAGGATCCAGCCGACCAGCAGGAGTCCGGCGACGAGTTCGGCCCGATCGCAACGCCGGTCACCGCGCCAGGCGTAGCGGGCGAGCAGGCTGAACGGCAGTGCCACCAGCGTGGCGAGTGCCAACCCACCGAGCACTGGACTGTGCAGCGGAAGCCGGGCAGTCACCACCGCGCCAAGGTCGAGCAAGCCTGCGATCAGCCCGAACGCACCGCCGTAAGCCGACGCCGCGACCAGCGCGGCGAAGACCGCCAGTCCGGCGCGCGAGGCGGACGCTTCGTGCTGCTGGCGCACAGTCGTCATGGTCGCCCCACTTCCTACTGCGGCTTTCATGACCAGCATCGGATCGGCAAGCCGCTGGTGGCAGAGGCCAAGGTCCCGCAGGACGGGTCGTGGCAAGCTGGGACCGACCGCCAGCGACGAGCAATCGCGGGCGCGTGGCTACGCGCTTGCTCGGCTCGGGCCGCGCATCATCACAGGATCGGGAGACGATCATGATCATCATCGCGGGCACGCTTCGGGTCGCCCCGGTCGAGCGCGATCAGTACCTGGCCGTCGTTGGGGAGGCGACCCGGCTGGCCCGCCAGGCGCCCGGCTGCCTGGATTTCGCGCAGTCGCCGGACCCACTGGAATCCGATCGAATCAACATCTACGAACGGTGGGAATCCGACGAGCAGTTGGCAGCCTTCCGGTCGCTGCCCGGTGACGGCCGTTCGGCACCAGCAATCCTCGATGCCGACGTGCGCCGGTTCCGGATTTCATCGGTCCAAGCGCCTTGATCAGCGCGAAGCTGCCTGCACGGGTCCGGTGATCGGATGGCCACCGAGACTGGTGCGATTCACCATATCGAGCTCTGGGTGCCAGCTCTGGATCGCGCCGTCGCGCAGTGGGGCTGGCTGCTCAGCGAGCTGGGCTACCAGCCCTTTCAGGACTGGCCAGCCGGCCGAAGCTGGCGGCTCGGGTCGAACTACCTCGTCCTCGAGCAGTCCTCAGCGATGGTCCCGTCCGACTATGACCGGTTGCGACCTGGCTTGAACCACCTGGCATTCCACGCCGGCACGCCCGCCGACGTCGAGGCGATCGCCGCAGCCGGCCCAGCACATGGCTGGACGCTGCTGTTCCCTGGCCAGCATCCGCACGCCGGCGGCCGCGAGCACTATGCGGCATATCTCAGCAACGCCGACGGCTTCGAGGTCGAACTCGTTGCTCAGGACGAGGACGGCCGGCGCTGAAGCGCACTGCCATCGCTGGAGTTGTGACCGCTAGCGCGCGGGCCGATGCTAATCGAAACCCTTCCGCAGGTAGATAGCGAGGATCGAGGCGATGACATAGCAGGACAGGAAGGTCCCGATGCCGAAGGCAATTGGTGGTTGCGCGGCGTCAGGACGAGGCTACCGATCAGGGCCGGTCGTTCGTCTCAGCGAGCACGTCACCAGGGTCGCTGACTACGACCACGATGCCGACGTTCAACGGCAGCCAATCCATGTCGGCGAGTCACTCGTCGTACGCCGCCCAGTTCTCGCCGAAGTAGTGCGGGAATTGCGGGGCTGCAGCCATCTCGTCGAACATCCCCTTCCCGCGACGAGGTGAAAGTCGTCGACCGTACACAGGACAGCGACATCGACACTGTGGGCTGGAACGAGCAACGCGTTGATGCCGCTGAACTCAT
>JBDSAN010000457.1:0-25533 GCA_039922115.1 Jatrophihabitantaceae bacterium | reverse complement strand
TTCAGCCACTGCGCGGGCGCCTGGGTCGTCCACGATCACCCTGCGGCGGCCGTGCTTGGCACGTCCGATCGCAGCGAACACGCTGCCCTCAATACCGCCGAGCACGTCCACGCTGATCTCTGGTCCGGTCAGGAAGGGCAGCACCATCAGTGGCGGAACCGTGCTACCGGCCGCGATCGCCGCGTCGATGGCCTCGGCGGCGGCCTGCACGCGCACCGTCTGCGGCAACGGCCCGAGCACGTCAGCCAGGTTCAGCGGCTGGTCGGTCAGGATCCGAAAGCCGTCTGCACCAACCCCCGTCACCGGCTTGAGACAGCCCGTTCCGGTCAGCTCGCGGATCTCGGCATAGCCGGCCAGCAGCGATTGCCCGTCCCGCACCACTCGGTACGGGGGAACCGCAAGACCTCGATCGAGGGCATCGGCATAGGTCGCGGCCTTGTCGGCGAACAGGTTGATGGCCTCGGCCGGCGGCGCGAGCACGGCAACGCCCTGGGCGGCAAACCGGTGCCGCTGGCCGGCAATCGCAGCCAACTCCAGCCTCGGTATGAACACGTCGATATCGTGGCGAGCGGTGAACTCCAACGCCCAGTCCACGTAGTCCTGACCAGCTAGCTCCGGCTCGGGCAGCGCCAGATCACACGCGGCCAGCACCGGCGAATCGGGGTCGACATGGGTGCCTACCACCCGCAGCTCGCGGCCGTCCTGGTTGGCTCGCAGCATGCCGATGACCTGGGCGTTGGTGGCGTAGGTTCGGTTGAAATAGACGCTTAGCCGGGGCATGGCCGCATCATGCCTGATCGACGTTCGACATTCATGGCCGAGACTTTGTCATTGCTGCTCAGCGGCGTCAGACTTGTCGCTCAGACCTTCCCGAAGTGGGGTTCGCACATGTTGTCCGCGATATCGGACGAGGTACTGGATGCGGTCGCCGCTGGCGGTGCCTCCGACGCAGGCGGCTTGCCGGTGGGACTGCTCGGCGACTTTCTGCCCGCGCTAACCAGCGCGGTAGTCGCAGGCAAACCGCTCTCGCAGCGGCAGATGGCTGCCTACCAAGCCATCGGGGACGAGGCGGCCCGACAAGGGGTTGCCCTGCGCGCGTTGCTCGATCTCTACCTGTCCGCAGCCTGGCGCCTGTGGCGGCACCTGCCCGCAGTGCTGGACTTCGAGCGCAACCCGAACGCGGTGGTGGTGGCCGGTGAGGTGATGCTGCACGCTGTCGACGATGCGGTGGCCGCACTCGCCGAGGGGTACCAACTCGCTCGGCGCAGCCTGGTCCGGGTCGAGGAATCGGCTCGCCGGGAGTTCATCGACGACTTGCTCAGCGGCGGTTCGGATGTGCTCGGCGTGCTCGATCGAGCGGCCGGCTATGGCCTGGATCTGGCCGGCCCGCAGGCCGTCGCGGTGGTGCTCGCTGAGCGCCCATTCGCCGACGGCACCCCGTTCATCGGTACCGTCGAGCGCGCGATCCAGGGTCGTAAGGGCGATGCCGACGCGCTGGTGGCCAGCAAGAATGGCCGGCTGGCGGTGGTCTTCCCCGCACCGGACCAGCAAGCCATCGACTACGTGGTGGGACGGATCGGCATGGCGCTGCGAGCGGCGAAAAGCCGCGGCTGGCGGATCGGGACCGGGCGCCCCGGCGCCGGCGCCCACGGCGTGCTGGCGTCCTACCGGGAGGCGACCGACGCGCTCGATCTGGCCGGTCAGCTGGGGTTGGACACACCGGTGGTCAACGCACGCGATCTGCTCGTCTATCACGTGCTGTTACGCGATCGGCCCGCAATCACCGACCTCGTCGAGACGCTGCTCAGCCCGCTGCTGGAGGCTCGCGGCGGCCCGCAGCCGATGCTGGACACGCTCGCCGCGTACTTCGGCTGCGGCAGCAACGCTGCGCGAACCGCACGCAACCTGCACCTGTCGGTCAGGGCGGTGACCTACCGACTGCAACGGGTGCACACCTTGATCGGTCTCGATCCTGCTGATCCAGCAAACCAATTTCAGCTGCAAGCGGCGGTGCTCGGCGCCCGGCTACTCGGTTGGCCCGCAGGCTGAGCTCCGCCTGACATTGCCGTACCTCGGCAATCTGGCGACGGCAACCTGTCCGGCATCCGCCCCAGCGCCGGACCCCGTTCGGCACGCATTCTTGAGTGGTCGATGGCTCGTACCTGACAGCCATCCCCGACCACTCAGGAGCGAGCTATGAAGCAAGCGTGCATTCGATGAACGTCCCGCTCTGGGCCTGGGCCGCGTTCGGTGCGGTGGTCGTGATCATGCTGGCCATCGACCTTCTCGCCCATCGTGGCGCCCACGTGATCGGCTTCAAGCAAGCCGCCCGGTGGAGCGCACTGTGGGTCGGGCTGTCGCTGATCTTCGCACTGGTCGTCGGCCTCACCCTTGGCGCCGGCGCGGGGGTCGAGTTCACCACGGCTTGGCTGTTGGAGAAAAGCCTGTCGGTAGACAACCTGTTCGTCTTCGCCCTCATCTTCGGCTACTTCAAGGTGCCGCGGGAGTACCAGCACCGGGTACTTTTCTTCGGGGTTATCGGGGCATTGCTGTTCCGGGGCATCTTCCTGGCGGCTGGCGTGGCCATCGTCAGCCAGTTCACCGCGATCCTGTTCGCCTTCGCTGCCGTCCTGCTCTACAGCGCGTACAAGCTGATCAAGGACGACGACGACACCTACGACCCGGGCAGCAGTATGGCGATCAAGCTGCTACGCAAGGTGATTCCGGTGCGCGAGGAGTACGCCGGCACCCGCTTCTTCGTCAAGGAGGCCGGTCGCCGGATAGCCACGCCGTTGCTGGCAGTGGTGGTGGCAATCGAGGCCGCAGACCTGATGTTCGCGGTCGACAGCGTGCCCGCCGTACTCGCGGTCAGCGACGACGCGTTCATCGTCTACTCCAGCAACGCCTTCGCGATCCTGGGCCTTCGGGCGCTGTACTTCCTGCTCGCCGGGCTACTCGAACGCTTCCACTACCTGTCCAAGGGCCTTGCCATCATTCTCGCCTTCATCGGCATCAAGCTCGTGATGCAGGCCAGCCACAAGGTGATCGATTCATCGATCCCCGAGATCCCATCGCTGCTCAGCCTCGGCGTGATCGTGACGGTGCTGACCGGCTCGATCCTGCTCAGCCTGCGGCGACCAGCCGAGGTCGAGCCCGAGACCGAAGCACTCGAACCAGCCATCAGTAACCGATAGCAGTACCCAATCCCGCAAGGAGAAAACACATGCCACTCTGGGATCAGCTCAAGACCAGGACGCAGACCATGAACGGTCAGCTCAAGACCCGAACCGACCAGTTCCGCAACAAGGACTTCGCCGGGGCGAGCATGGCGATGTGCGCGCTGATCGCCGCCGCGGACGGCTCGATCGAGGCCAGCGAGCGGCGCAAGACTGCCGCCCTGATTGCCAACAATGACGTCCTGGCGATCTTTCCGGCCGAGGAGTTGCGCGCCAAGTTCGACTGGTACTGCGACAAGCTCAACTCAGATTTCGACTTCGGCAAGGTCGAGGCGATCGCCAGCATCGGCAAGCTGAAGTCCAAGCCTGACCAGGCCCGCGCGGTCATTTCAATCGGCATCATTATCGGCGGCGCGGACGGCAGCTTCGACGCCGACGAGCAACGCGCCGTCAAGGATGCCTGCTTCGCGGTCGGTATCGCGCCGGCCGAGTTCGACCTGTAACCAACCACATCCAACGATCGAAAGGAAGAACAGTCATGGCTGTAAGTCTCACCAAGGGTGCCAACGTCTCGCTGTCCAAGGAGGCGCCCGGCCTGACCGCCGTGGTTGTCGGCCTGGGCTGGGACGCCCGCACTACCACCGGCACCGACTTCGACCTGGACGCCTCGGCGATCCTGGTCAAGGCCGATGGCAAGGTGCTGTCGGACAAGCACTTCATCTTCTTCAACAACAAGACCTCGCCGGAAGGATCGGTCGAGCACACCGGCGACAACCTGACCGGCGAGGGGGACGGTGACGACGAGAGCATCAAGGTGAACCTGGCCGCGGTGCCGGCCGAGGCCGACAAGATCGTCTTCCCGGTCAGCATCTACGATGCCGAGTCGCGCTCGCAAGGTTTTGGCCAGGTGCGCAATGCCTTCATCCGGATCGTCAACCAGTCCGGGGGCGCCGAGATCACCCGGTACGACCTGTCCGAGGACGCCTCGACCGAGACCGCGATGGTGTTCGGCGAGCTGTATCGTGCGGGCAGCGACTGGAAGTTCCGCGCGGTGGGACAGGGCTACGCCTCTGGCCTGACTGGAATCGCTCGCGATTACGGGGTGGGCGTCTGATGGCCATCGACTACCGAAAGCGCGAGGATCCGCCGATCTCGCTGACCAAGGTGACGCTGACCAAGACCAGTCCGCAGGTGTCGCTGACCAAGCAGGGTGGCCAGCTCAGGGTGAACCTGAACTGGGATTCGCAACCGGCATCCGGCGGTGGCCTGATGAAGCGGCTCACCGGCGGTGGCGGCATCGACCTCGATCTGGGTTGCCTGTACGAGCTGACCGACGGCAGCAAGGGTGTGGTGCAGGCGCTGGGCAATGCCTTCGGGCGGCTGGACGCGCCGCCCTACATCCAGCTCAGTGGCGATGACCGGTCCGGGCAGAACGCGGGCGGCGAGGACTTGTTCGTCAACCTGGCCCATGCCGGACAGATCCGCCGGGTGCTGGTTTTCGCCATAATTTATCAGGGTGTTGCCAGCTTCGACCTGGCCAATGCAGTGGTTACGCTGTCACCGGCCAGCGGGCCAGCCATCGAACTGCGGCTGGACGAGCGTGGCGGCAGCGCGCGGCTGTGCGCGATCGCATTGCTGGAAGGATCCGGCGGCGAACTGAGTGTGCGGCGCGAGGTGCGCTACATCGACGGCTCGCAGAGCGCGCTGGATCAGGCTTACGGCTGGGGCATGAACTGGGCGCGCGGCCGCAAGTAGGCCTGCCGCGACACCTACCAGCCGGCTGCCTGCATAACCGGCTGGTAGGTGTTGGGCAGGATCGCCATGCACTTGCGCGACGATCATCGCCGCGGCGGTGCCGATCCTCAGCTTGCGCCCGAGGACTATCACCGATCGGAACAACGGTCGCCAGCGGCACCGACCGATTACACCTCGGAATTGCCTGGAACGCTTGCCCATGAGCAGTGACCTGACCGGGACCTGCTGGGCAATGCGACGGTGGCCTCCACACCCGTCCTAGATGTTAGGGTTTGCGCAGAACATAGGTGCTGAACCTGGCGAAAGCGAATTATCATCGGAGCCTGGATCGTCGCCGAACCGATCAGCGGTCGAAGCAGGGTGACGATGTGGCGTACTTGCGGATAATCGGCAAGCAGGAGGCGACCGGCGGCCTCCTCGCGGCCTATCAAGCGATGGCTGCTCGTCCGATGCCATCGGTATATCAGCCAGATTCTGGTGACGCGCCTGGAATCATACGAGCGCATTCCCTCGATCCCGAGTTGCTGCAACGCGCCTTTGCTGTCTCGGGCTCGCTGAGCAACGATCTACTTCCCTGGCACTCTCGGGAACTGGTCAATTCCGTGACCGCTCGCGAGAACGAATGCTTCTATTGAACGACCGCTCACGCAGAGTTTCTGCGTGTCGCAAGCGGCGACGATACGGTTAGCCGCAACCTCGTCCTGGGACAGGCGGTTGATGACCTCTCAGCTCAGGACGCCTGCCTGGTGGATTTCGCCCGGTCCCTAACCGCTCGGCCTTGGGAGGTCGGCCCCGCCGATATTGGACGGCTGTCCGCCGTAGGTTTTTCCCGCCCGTCGATCGTGCTCGTCATCGGGCTGGTGGCCATGTTCAACTACCTCACCCGGATCGCGGATGGCACCGGCATCGAAGCGGACTACGGGGCCGAGCTTCCCCGGTTCGTCTATCGCGGCGTCATGGAATCGGCGCTGCGACCTGAGCCGGCCCAGTGGCCACCAGTTGACGACTCCATCCAGCTCGTCTCGGAATTGACCGGGGTATATGAAGCTTGGTGCCGCTGGCGCGAATACGTACTGGAAAGTCCCGCGCCGATATCACCAGCAATGCGCAACCAGCTTCGAAGGATTGCGGCCAGAAACGCCTGCGATAGTAGCGTCGATCTGGCTGACAATGCCGACTCAACCGATGCCTGGAGCACACCAGGGTCGACCCAGGCGTTATCCGATTTGGCGGAAAAGCTGAGCCGCACGCCGTGGCTCGTGACTTCATCGGATGTCGACGCGCTACGTTCGGCTGGCCTGAACGACCTCTCGATCCTTCACGTTATCGCCGTTGTCGCCTATCAATCGGCTGAGTCACGGCTACGGATTGGGCTCTCGGCCCTGGCCAGGTCCGGAGAATAGCCTTGGCCATCGACACCGTCACCGGGACGTGCGTCAGGTAACGAAGTCCCCAGCTGCTGATCGCCGAAGCTCCTCACCTACCATCCCAGAGCGGCGCCGGCCGGCCGTGGCTCAGGCTCGGCAGCCGCCTCAGCGAAGGCGCGTAGCGCTGCCACCAAGTCGTTACGTTGCGCCTCGGGCATTGCGGTGACTATCCGCGCGATCTCGCGCCGGCGCTTGGCGGTGACCTGCCGTACAAGCTGGTCGCCGTCCGCAGTCAGGCCCAGCAGGACTTCACGCCGGTTCGATGGGTTATCGCGGCGGGTAACCAGCTTCGAGCTCAGCAACCGATCGATCATTCGCATGGCTGTGGACGGTGTGACGTCGAGCAGTTCCGCCAACCTGTTCAGGTTGATCTCGCCGTTGCTGCTCAGGACGACCAGTGTTCGAAACTGGGTGAGCGTTACGGTCTCTTCGATGTTGGCAAGTGAGCGCGCGGATACGCCGACCAGCACCCTGGAGGCGCCTAGAACGGCCGTGACCAAGTCGTCGACATCGTCGGCGGAAGCGCGGCGACGCGACGCGGCTGGCGCCGTTGGCTTACTCACTAGCGCACCCTCTCATTTCCTCAGCATAAAGCAACCGTTGCATCGTAAAGTCCATAGCTCTGCCGCTCGGACCGGCCGAGATCCGCAGCAGCAGGTTGGCCCAGCCGCTCGGCCAGGCGGCTGCACGACGGCCTGAGCGATGGCGCGGTCAGGACTGGGCGCCTCGGACGATGTGGCCGTCGAGCGCGGCAGCCACGCTTTGCACGGTGGATTCCTGGGCGGCTCCAGGCTGCGAGTCCTGGGCGATCGCAAGCCAACCTGACCCAGCTGCGTAGAAGGCGTCCCAGCTTCGCGCTGCCGCAGCGGTGACCTGCTGGCGCATCACGTCGGTGAATGCCAGCAGCAGTACCGGATGCCCCTTCAGCACGCACGAACTCGCGGTAGCCACCGCAGCCAGCGCGGCCTGGTCACGGCCGAGCGCGGGGCTGATCGAGGCGATCTGGTTCGGTCTCAAATCGTGCGCGGTCGAGCAGCCGGCAACCTGGACGGTCAGCGAGGCAGCGTCGCGCCCATAGCCCGCTGCTGTCCTCGATTCCGGAGCCGGCCCGATCGGCGGCCGCGACCGTGCACTTCGGCCCGCGTGCCCGGCGCAGCCAGCGAGCACTGGCACGACGATCAGCACCAACCAGGCCGGTACGCGGCCATCCAATCGCGAGATCATTGTGTGGCCATGTCGCCCAGTGACAGCGAGGTCTCCAGCAGCAGGGCATGGACGAAGGCCTGCGGAAGGTTGCCCCGCAATTGCCTTTGGTTCACGTCGAATTCCTCAGCGAGCAACCCGGGCGGTCCGCTGGCTGAGCGGTTACGTTCAAACAGTCGGACAGCGTCGATCAGGTTGCCTTGATGGGCCTCGGCGAGCGCGGCGATGAAGCCACAAAGGAAAAAGGCACCCTCGGTTTCGCCCAGGTCGTGGCCGGGGTGTTGATAGCGATAAACATAGCCATCCACGCAGAGCTGTTCGCGCACCGCCGCCAGGGTGGCTCGGGTACGCGCGTCCTCGGCCCGGAACGCGCCCCGGACGGCGGGTAGCAGCAGGGAGGCGTCGACGCCGGGCTGGCTCGGGCTGCGCTGCCATGCCCCCGCTGCGGTCAGGCAGCGTCGGCTGGTCTCGGAGGCGAGGGTGGCCGCGAGCCGGGTGAGCCGGTCGCTGTCTCCGAAGGCTGGGATCGCGGCGGCTTGCCGTAGGCCGGCCACGCAGGCAAGGCGAGAATGCGTCCACCAGTCATCGTGCAGTTCCCAGATTCCGGCATCAGGCTCCAGCCACCGGGCCTCGATGACCGAGACGGCCGTTTCGACGGCGGTGATGAGGTTCTGATCTATCATGCCGTGCCTGGCTGCGGCCGCGAACAACTGCAAGGCCTCACCGGGCGCATCGAGTTGGAACTGTTCGTTGACCCAATTGCCGCGGACATCGGCACCACCCGGGTAACCGGGCAATGAAAGCCGGCTTTCGTCCGGTACGCGGCCGCCGGAGGAGGTGTAGGCCGGTTTGAGGTTGGGTCCGTCAGAGGCAAGCGCGCCCGCCACGAAATGCACGGCATCGGTCAGCAGCCGGTCGGGGCCGTGGGCCGCGACCGCCAGACCGGCGTAGCATTGGTCCCGGATCCAGACGTAGCGGTAATCGTAGTTGCGGCCAGCTTTTGCCCTTTCCGGTAAGGACATAGTCGCTGCGGCCACCATTCCGCCGGTGGCGGCGGTGAGCCCGCGCAGCACCGCATACGCCTGCCGCGCATCCACCGCGGCCGCCGATTCCTCAAAGGCGGGGACGCTGGTGGCCCAGGTCGCCTCGGTCTGCTGCCAGAGCGTGTCCGCGTCGGAGGCCTGCGGCAGGTCGCCGGAACTGATCTCCAAGACCAGGTCATGGTGCTGGCCGGCCGGCACGGTCAGGTCCATCGCGAGCTGACCGTACCGGTCAACGGTCGCCCGCTGCGCTCCGCTCCACCGGAATTTCAGCTCCGCGGAGCGGCCGATCCAATTGCCGCTCTCGTCTTGGCGAAGCCGACTCATAGTGGCCTGACCGAAATGGGATCGGACATCGAGCAGAACCCGGACCCGCGCCGGGGCCGAGAACGCCTGCACCCGACGCACGATGACCGCGCAATGCTGTTCTGCCGGCATCGCGAGCGCGTCCCGGCATTCGATGATGGTGCCGTCGGTCACCCAGCGATTACGCCAGATCAGTGAACCCGGCTCGTAGGAGCCGCCCCAGACGTGTCGCTCGATGGGCGTGACCGCGTAGCCGCCGGCGCCACCGATGAGCGCGGAGAACACCGCGTCATCGTCCCAACGCGGCGCGCAGAGCCAGGCCAGGTCCCCCTCCGGTCCGCACAACGCACCGCGCTCACCATCAGCGATCAAGGCGTAGTCGCGAAGCACCTTCGGATTGGCATTGGCCAGCTGGGTAATCATGATCACTGCCGCCGGATCGCGCGGCCAGTGGCAAGTGCTCCGGCAGCAGCGAACGCCCCGCTGGCCAGCGCGGCGCGCCGCCACCGCGCGCTGCGGGCAGCGACCATCACCATCGACAGTGCGTGTACCGCATCGACCCAGCCGGTCGTGACCAGCACGGCTCTGTTGCGGCTGAGCTGCAAAGCGGCTGCCTGCACGGCAAGCCGAGCGCCAAGGATCCGGGCAACCCTGCGGGCGTACGTGGCGTCCGGGGCAGCGAACGCGTCGAGTGCGCGGCCGGGCCGGGCTAGTAGCGCGAAGCCGACACCACCCTGCGCCGCGGCGAGCAACTGACCCCTGGCGATGCTCATCGGCGCACGCCGCGCGACATCAGCGCAAGTGCGGCAAGCGCACCGCCGGCCGCTGCGAGAGCGCCGTGGTGACGGGAGACAATGAGCTGCGGGTCCCGAGTGATTGCTCGCCGATCGAAACGTCCGTGCGCGCCGAAGTCGTGGCCATCGGGTCCGTCTGCGGGATCCCACAGGTTCGCTGGCTCATCCGGGTCACGGCGGACGGCAGTCTGCTGCGAGGCAAAACCGGTCCTGGCCAGGTAGCGATCCAGCAGGCCCGGCGCGATCGCATTCGCGGCCAGGGTGGCCATAGTCGATGAGCCGACCCAGTACTCGCGCCGACCCGGGTGCTCTGCCGCGTGCAGGACGGCCGCGGCCGCGATTTCGGGCTGATAGATCGGCGGCACCGGCTGGGCCTGGCGTGGCAGCTTGGACAGCAGCCAGGAGAACTGTGGGGTGTTGACAGCCGGCATCTGCACCATGGTGACCTTGATATCGCTGTGCTCATGCAGCAGTTCGCAGCGCAGCGACTCGTGAAAGCCCTGCACCGCGTGCTTGGCGCCGCAATATGCGGTCTGCAACGGGATTCCCCGATACGCCAATGCCGAGCCGACCTGGACGATGGTGCCGCGGTTTCGCCGGCGCATGTGCTGCAACGCGGCCATGGAGGCATAGACATAACCGAGGTATGACACCTCGGTCGCGCGCCGGTATTCGGCCGGGCTGATCTGGTCGAAGCGCGCGAATACCGATGAGAACGCCACATTGACCCATACCCGGATCGGACCTAGCTCGGTCTCGACCAGGTCGGCTGCCTCGGCCACCGCGTCGGCGTCAGCGACATCGACTGGCACGACTAGCGCGGTTCCGCCGGCGGCTTCGACCTCGACCGCAGCGGCCTTCAGCCCGGTCTCACCGCGCGCCAGCAGCGCCACCTTCGCCCCGCGGCGGGCGAAGGCCAGCGCGCTGGCCCGTCCGATCCCGCCACTCGCTCCGGTCACCACGACCACATCGCCCCGCTGGATGGGTGTCCTACTCATCGCGTCCCGCCCTCCCGGTCAAGCCCGATCGAGTTTGCTTGCACTTATAATTGCACTAGGCAATCATCGTAGTGTCATAGTAACAGGCGAGCTCTGTGGCCTTACATCGCTTCCTTGATGCCCACCCGGATCAGCCAGGCATTCACCGGGTAGGCAGTGGCGAAGCCGAGGATCATCCCGAACTGCATACCGAGCCAGTACACCGGTGAGGTCGGCTGCAGGTGGTGCGGTGCGGGAAAGAACACCAGCGCTTGTAAGGCCATCCAGGCGAACAGGCCGACCTCGAACGCGGTAAGCGAAAGGATGTCCGCCTTGGCGGCGGCCTTCAGCCCTGGCCAGAAGCTAAGCCCGCGCATCGGCGCAATCGCGCAGTACTGGAATACCAGCCCGAGCAGCACGGCCAGGACGTAATCACCCAGGTACTCCGCAAGCAACGCCTGGCCGGCAATCGTGGCTCCGAGGAAGTAGACGCCGAATTCAGCGGCGATATCACCGACCGTGCAGCCGGCACCGCAATGACTTACCCCGACGGAAACCGCGACCCAGGCCGGTTTCGACGGAGCCGAGCGCGAGTGGTTCCGGCGCCAAGCCTCCGATTCGGGCCGCCCCCACCGCAGATAACCCCACACTGCGATCGGGCCCAGGTATAGCGCGGTGACCGGCCAGACCCAGTTCATAATCGGCATCGGCTGCCGATATCCCCGACCCAGGAGATCGAACAGGATCACGGCCGCGCAGCCGAAGGCCAGCGCCAACGTCAGCCAGGCCACGGTGACCAGCCAGCCGGCCGGCATCAGCCCGCCTCGCCGCCTATCACCGGCCCGGCCACGACGGTCGCCACTGCGGGACGTCCGGGTCGAAGGGCGGTCAGGACCGCCTGGTGGGTGAGCCAGCCGATCACCTGAGCACCGTGGGCGTCCAGGACCGGAACCCCGCCCCGCGCGGTCTCCAGGACGTCGAGGGCCTCATTGAGCCGCAGGTCGGCCCGAACCGTCTGCGGCAGGTCGACGTGATCGCCGACCAGGGCCGCGTCGTGGCCGCCATCGGCCAAGGCGTCGGCGACGGCCCGGGCGGTGATCACGCCGCGGTAGCAGCCCTGCTCATCCAGCACCGGCAACTGGCCATGTGGTGAGCGTCCGAGGTCGTAAGCCACCTCGAGCAACGTTCGCGACTGTGGCACCGACTCGGCTACCGGCACCATCACATCAGCGGCGGTACCGGTGAGGAAGGGCAATTCGGCAGCGGCCTGCTCGTCGAGGTCGACGCCACGCCGGCGCAGCTTCAGGGTGTAGATGGTGTCATCGCTGATCAGGTGGCTGACGCCGGTGGCCAGCACGATCGCAGTCATCAACGGCAGGATGATCGAATATTCCCCGGTCAGCTCGAACAGGATCACCACGGCAGTGATCGGTGCCCGTGCCGATCCGGCGAACACCGCGCCCATCCCAATCAGGGCATAGGCACCGGCCGGGCCGGCCACGCCGGGGACGAGGTGGTGCAGCGCCTGGCCGTAGGCCGCGCCGAGCATCGCACCGATGAACAGGCTGGGCGCGAACACTCCCCCGGAGCCGCCGATGCCGATGGTCAGGCTGGTAGCGATCGCCTTGCCGATCAGGAGCAGGACCAGAAACCCGATCGCGTACTTGCCAGCAATGCCGTTGTCCAGCACCGGGTAACCGACGCCATACATTTCCGGTAGCACCAGCAGCAGGCCACCGAGTAGCAGGCCGCCGGCAGCCGGCCGCAGCCACTCCGGGCCACGCCAGGCCCAGTCGCAAGCGTCCTCGATCCAGTACAGGACACGGGTGAAACCGACACCGACGACGCCAGCGAGCAGGCCTAGCAGCGCGAACAGCAGGTACTGCGACAGGTGATCGACGCTGAAAACAGGCAGGTGCAGGAACGGTTGGTTGCCCAACGCTGCCCGACCGATCACACTTGCCGTGACCGAGGCGAGCACGACCATGCCGAAGGCCTGACCGTTGAAATCGCGCAGGATCAGTTCCATCGCGAAGAACACCCCCGCCAGCGGGGCGTTGAAAGTGGCCGCGATGCCGCCGGCGGCGCCGCAGGCGACTAGTAGTCGCATCCGTTCCTCGCTGACCCGCACCACCCTGCCCAGGGTCGAGCCGAGCGCGGAGCCGATCTGCACGATCGGGCCCTCCCGGCCGACCGAGCCACCGCCGCCGATGCAGAGCGCTGACGCGAGCGCCTTGATTGCGGCGACCTGGGGTGCGATCCGCCCACCCTTGCGGGCAACGGCGAACATCACCTCCGGCACGCCATGCCCGCGTGCTTCACGCGCGAAGAAATGCACCAGCGGCCCGTACAACAAGCCCGCGACCACCGGCGCAAAGAGCACGAACCAGCGACCCAGTGCTGGCACATGCGGGTTGGCGATGTGCCCGAGCCCCGCGTAGTCGGCATGCCCGGACAGCGCCAGCGTGAAAGCCTTGATCAACCACCAGAAGACCACCGCGCCGAGGCCCGCCCCCGCACCGACCGCCACGCTCAAGGCCAGCAGACCGGCGTTGGAACCACGCAGCGCGGTCATGAGCCGTGCCCAGCCGAGCTGCACCGGTAGGCCACGGGAGCGAATGGGTAGGTGCGTCGACACGCGCCGTCCAGTCAGATCTGCTGAAGTCATCTTTGTAGTATGCAACAGTTGCGTAATGCCTGGAAAATGGGACTGGCAGTCCGTGATGAAACCGACAACGCTCGACCCGGGCTGCCTGCGACTGACGCTATCAACGGCCTAGGCACGGCTTCGCCCCGTGCTACACCGTCCCCGTGGGGTCGTCCAGCTCGAGTCGAACTGCGCGAAGGTCGACCTTCTCGCCAGGCCGAGCACGGGCGATGATCTCGACCAGGTGCCGCAATTCGTCGCCTCGTTCCTCGGAGAACTGGCGAAGCAACTCGGCTGACTCCTGGCGCGAGAGCAATATGGCTGTCGCCTTCCGGGATCGGATTCGGCCGATACTGACCCGGACTTGGGGATCGGCCTGCAGGTTGCGATACCACTGGGACCGCTGACCGAATCCGGACACGATCACAACCGTTCGCGGGCCAGGACGCATGACGCACTCGACGGCCACGTAGCGAGTTCGACCGCTGGCGCGGCCACGCATCTCGAGCATCAGGATTCGTGAGCCGAATACCCAGCCCAGGCCATGCCGATATAACGGGATCGGCATGCGAACGACCCAGCGCAGCTGTAGGAGTTCGGCACCCACCGCGTTCACAACCTTGTCGAGGGCACCCATGCTGTGCACCGTATCCCGGTCAGCTGACCGGGGCCTGACCAGTTGCACTACTGCCAGCCGGGCAACTCCGGACCTGGCTCCGCGGACTCGCCGCTGGCCCGATTGAAGGTCGCCAGCGCAGCTATCACGTCCGGCAATCGCCGTTGGGGAACCCGCTCGGCGATGCGTGCCAGTTCTGCCTGCCGAACGTTGGTAACCCGCCGGACTACGCTGTGTCCGGCGCGCGTCGGCCTAACCAGAACCTCACGCCGATTTTCCGGATGCGCACCTCGCTGGACCAGGCCGGCAGTGACCAGCCGGTCGATCATCCGCAGGACCGTTGATGGATTGACGCCGAGTTCCTCGGCCAACCTGGATAGGTTGGTGGGGCCGCGCCGGCGCAACACAACCAGCAGCCGGTACTGCGGTACGGTCAGCTTTCCTTCCAGCGAGGCCAACGAGCGTGCGGCGACGGCGACCAGCACCCTGGAGGCAGTCAACAGCTCCGTCACCAGCTCCTCGGCGCTCCTCAGCTCCGCTGGTCCGCCCTGACTGCCAGTCACCGCAACGCTTCCTTACCTCCGATAGGTAACCCCAGAACCGACCGCTGTCTCGATCACCTCCGTGCGCCTCACGCGCAGGGCGCTCGTTCGGTATGAAGACCGTCAGATGGTACGCAGCCGCCCGGCCAAGGATAGCCGGGGACTGCTGCTGGCGGGGCGAACCGGCCGCCCCGCTCGGGCGAGAAAGACCAGCCGACCGGTGACGCCGAGCTGGTCCTCCAACCGGGCCCGAAGGTCACGGTGCTGGATCAGGACACTCACCGGATGCAGGGCGATACCGCTCGTTGTCGCCGCCAGCCAGGCGCGCATAACCTCCTGGCCGCTTTGTAGCCAGCTCGCCAGATCGTCCGGGGCCGACCTGGTGCTGATCGCCAGTATCGCGGGGGCGGACGCGATGCTGGCTGCCATCCGTTGTGCGATCAGTCGATGGAAGCCGAAGGTACTGAGCGCCCGCATCGAGGTGGGGCTCAGCGCGGCGCGGACCAGCTGCGAAGGTACCCGCGGTTTGCTACCCAGGAGCTGGCTGACGCTGAAGCCATCGCCACGTTTGCGCGCAGCACCGTCAGTCCCCCGCAAGTACGAATAGGTCTCCTGCCAGGCGGCGGCGTGTGTGAAGTCGCGGGTCCCATCGCCGGCCATCATCGCTGCGACCAAGCGACGGCTCGGCTGATCGGTCCAGTAGCTGACCAGCGGCTCCGCAGCGCCCCGGGCGATCAGCGCCAGCTCGCGGTCGATCGACTCCGGCAGGTAGGCGCCACGGTTGGTCCGCCGTCGATCGGCCAGCTCGGCCAACTGATCGAAGCAACGCTCCTCGACGGCGGCCGGCTGGAAGGTGGCGGTGGCGAGTGGCCGCCAGCGCGCCGGCAACGCGGCAAGCTCGGCCGACGGTGGGCACGTTAGACGGCTCACCTGCCAACCAAGGGCCGCCAGGGCTCGGGTGAGCAGGTGCCAGTACATCCCGCAGCTGAGCAACATCTCGTCGTGGTGGGCCGGTAACGCGCGCAGCGCGCGGTCGCCGTCCAGTGCGAGCACCACTGCCGAGGCGCCTGGCACCCCCGCAGCGGAGCCTGCTTGACCTGCTGGAGTCAGCCTGGCGACAGCCCAAGGCTGGCAATTGTGCGAGGACGGACTGCGCTGGGCCAGTTCAGCCGCACGCCGCAGTGAAATGTCGAACGGCGCTGGCCGGTTGTCCACCTCAGGCCGCCCGGTCGGCGACGGCCAACGCGAAGGAATACCCGGCCTGCTGGACCCCCCAGCCGGTGATGCCCACTGGGAGTCCCGCGTCTTCGACCTCTGCGCGCAACTGCTGACCGAGCCGCCATTCGAACGAGCCTGAACGGTTCCAGCCAAGCAGCTGAACCTGCCGCAGATCTGCTCGCATGCCGAGCCCGAGGCACTTCAGCACGGCTTCCTTGCAGGACCACCTCAGGTGCAGCGGCATCCGTGGCCGGCTTGCCTCGACCGGCTCGGCGCGCAACAGCTCCTGTAGCGGCGGAGCGAGCACCCGTACCTTTTCGACATCTACTCCCACCAGCACCGGACCAGCCGCAGCGACTGCCAGATCGGCCGAGTGCGACAGCGAGATCCGGACCGGGTGATTGACCACGGGCCGACCGCGGGTGGGTCCGGCGACCGTCGCGCTGACCCGGATCTCATTCATCGCCGGAATCGGCCCACCACCGGATCGACCGATGAACTCCAGCACCGCGCGCTTGGCCGCCAACCGTCCGGCCAGCCACTCCACCCGTCGGCGCTCCAGCCAGATCTCGGCATACGTCGACCGCTCCGAACCCCCGAGCGCCGTCATCGCAAGTCGCTCTCGTTCCGCAGGGTTGATCGCAGCCAGCGACTTGATCGACACCGACGCCAGCGCCACCGGTAGGTCGAGCCCACCGATCGTGGCGGGCCACCCGCGATCTTGCCGGCTTGCTCGCCCTAGGCCCCTCGACGCTGCCGTCAGCGGCACGTAGGTGCTCGATAGCGTCACCGAGCGATCACCGGCGGAAGCAGGAACGGATATGGCCTGCGGCGCACGCGATTCTGCCATTGCCGGTCCATCCGGCGCAGCCGCTGCACCATAGCCCAGGTGCGCGCGTCCGAGCGGTAGTAAGCGGCAACCTCCGCTTCGGTGATCGGCTCCGACAGTCGCTGATTCGCCAACGGGAGCAACTGCGGGATCAGGCTGGTCAGACGCTCCTTGTGAAGGTTGCCCACGAAGTCGAGCACTACGCCCCGTGGCTGGTAGAACTTGTCGAAGATCGACTTGCTCGTCGAGATCCGAATGGCGTCACGAAGTACCCACGGCAGGGACTCGAAGAACAGCCGAACGTCAAGCCGCTCACGACCACGGCCGTCGCGCAACAGCGGAGTCGTCACGTCGACGTAAGTCAGCTCGCCATCATCGATCCAGTTCGAGGCCTGAGCATCGAGCCCGGTCGTTGCACTCACGCTCGCCCAAACCGCGTCAAGGAAGCGACCGAAGAAGTTCAGAATTGCCTCTGAGGATTCGTTGGCCAGTACTCGACTGCCGAGCCGAGCCGCCGGCAATTCCGGCTGCACGCAGTAGCCGGTTACGCCGCCGTCCGGGTGGGCTTGACTCCAAGTCCTTGTTTCGGCGACATGCATTCCCGCTTGTCCCAGCTGCTCGACGTATTCGGCCACCAGTTCTTGATAGGTGTGAAAGCGGGCCTCATCTGGGAATCGGGGCAACCGTTTGCAGGCATAGCTGCCTGCGTCGGTCCGAATGCGCAGCACCAGCGTGACCTCGCCATAGCCGAGGACGTCCAGTCCGGTCCCATCATTGCGCGCAAGCGCATTCTGGACCTCGGACTCCAGTTGCACCAGCGCTGCATCGGGTAGCACCAATGCCATCGAAGTCGCTCCTCAGCTCGCGGCTACCGGCAGTACGCGGATGCCGGTGCGGGACGAACCCATCGGAGCCGGTCGGCCTGACCGAGCCCTGACGCAGCGCTGACACCACCCTCGGCGGTGCGTCCACAATGTAGTTGCACTAAGAAATAGGGCGAAACGGCTTGACATGATCTTTGTCCTATGCAAAAACTCACTAGTCACACCTTTTGAGCTGCTTACGATTTTGGCGCCGTACTCAGTACCCGTTGTCCGTCCAAGGGGGAGCCGTGCAGGTTGATTTGTTAGGTTCGGTTGCGGTGCACTGGATGGGCGGTCCGCCCCACCCGATCAAGGCGAGCAAGGTGCGGGCGATGCTCGCTACCCTCGCGCTGGAGGTTGGCAAAACTGTCTCGCGAAGCGAGCTGGCCGACGAACTGTGGGGAACGGCACCAGTCGGCAATGTCTGCAACGCGCTGCAGGCCAATGCGACAAGGCTGCGGAAGGCTCTCGAGCCATTTCGCGACTGCCGAGCCGACTGCGATGCAAGACACGCCCCAGTGGTTCGCTCGGTCCATAACGGTTACCTGCTTGATCTTCCGTCGGACGCCGTCGATGTCAACCGCTTTAACCAGCACGCGAAGCAAGGCAATGCGCTGGTCCGTGACCAGCCGCGCCAAGCGATCGCACAGCTGGAATGCGCGCTGGACCTGTGGCAAGGCTCGGCGTTACTGGACGCAGGCGATGGCTTGCGATGCCGCAGCGCCGCAGTGCGGCTGGAACAGGCCCGGCTATCGGTTTGGGAGGACCTGATCGCTGCGCGCATCATCCTCCGAGAAGGTCGCCTGGTGATCGCGCAACTCCACCAGCTCGGCGAGCAGTATCCGTTGCACGAGCGCTTCTGCGAGCAACTGATGCTCGTGCTCTACCGGACCGGGCGTCAAAGCGATGCTCTGGAGGCGTTCCACCAGGTCCGGCACCGGCTCGACACGGAGCTAGGGCTAGAACCGAGCCGACCCTTGCGGCGGCGATATCAGGAGATCCTGGCTCAAGACCCCGGTCTGCTGGCCGAGGACGTGGTGTGGCGCTGGCGCGAGGAGTACAGCATGCAGCACTGAGCTGGCCGTCACTGTGGCAGGTTGTCGTGCCGGAATTCCGGTTGCACCGAGCCCTGTAGGGCCCGCAACGTCGCCGCGATCCGATGCGGAGTCTGTTTCGGGGTGATGATCTCGTCCACCGACAGCCGCTCCGCCGCCAGCTTCGCGCTCATCGCCTGCGACCGATATTGCTCGATCAAAGCCTGTCGGCATTCCGGTTCTCGTGCCAACTCCCTGCGCCAGAGGATCTGCACCGCGCCCTCGGCACCCATTACCGCCAACTCCGCGCCCGGCCAGGCGAACACCGCATCGGCTCCGAGGGACCGCGAATTCATGACGATGTAAGCGCCTCCGAAGGCCTTGCGCAGCACGACGGTGACCCTCGGCACCGTTGCCTCGGCAAAGGCATAGAGCAGCTTGGCGCCCTTCCTGATGATTCCATCGCGCTCCTGGCCAGTGCCCGGCAGGAATCCGGGCGTGTCGACCAGCACCACGAGCGGCAGGCCGAAGGCATCGCAGGTACGCACGAACCTGGCGCCTTTCTCCGAGGCCGCGATGTCGAGGCAGCCTGCCAGCATCATCGGCTGGTTCGCAACCAACCCGACCGGCAACCCGCCGACCCGCCCGAATCCGATGACAAGGTTTCGGGCAAAGTCGCGCTGCAACTCAAGGAACGAACCGGTATCGACGATCCCCCGGATGACCCCTCGAACGTCATAGGGCTTGCGATGGTTGTCCGGCACATCTGCCAGCTCATCGGGCTCGACCGCTGGTGAGGTCGGCAGCGGCGACCAGCATGAGCTGGGAAGGTAGTCCAGCACCTTGGCGGCGAGCCGGATGGCCTCCGCATCGTCGGATGCCACCAGGTGAGCCACCCCGGATACCGCACCATGGATGGCAGGCCCACCAAGATCGGCTGGGCTGACGTCCTCGTGTGTCACCGCCTTCACCACGCTCGGCCCGGTAAGGAACATCCTTGCATCGGTAGACATGATCACGACGTCGGTGAGCGCGGGCGAGTAAACCGCACCCCCGGCGCAACTTCCGAGGACAACGCTGAGCTGAGGCACTCGCCCGCTGAGCGCAACGTTTCGCCGGAAGATCGCGCCATAGCCGTCGAGGGCGCCGGTAGCCTCCTGGATGCGGGCACCACCGGAATCAAGCAGCCCCACCACTGGCACCCGACTACGAGCTGCGTAGTCGAGCACCCGGCTGATCTTGCTCGCGTGCACCTCGCCAAGCGAGCCACCGAGCGCGCTGACGTCCTGGGAGAACACGGCAACCTGCCTGCCGTCGATGCGGGCAGACCCGGTCACCACACCGTCACCGCTCGGACGCTTCGCGGCCATCTCGAAGGCAACCGTGCGATGCAGCGCAGCACTGCCCAGTTCGCAGAAGGAGTGTGGGTCTGCGAGCAGCTCGATACGACGACGCGCTTCGCTCGGCCGGCTCGGGGCGAGCGGTTTCTGCACGGCACCGGTATCGAGTGCTGGCGCCAGCCCCAGCACGGCCGGCGGCTCCAGCGGGAGCCGGGCAGTTGCGTTGACGGTCACGGTGCCTCCTCGGCGAGGGCAGCTGCCCAGCTGGGCTGCGCCGTTCAGGTGACGCTCGTGCAAGCCACTGACAGGTCGATGACCGGGCGATGACCGGGCTGTGACAGGCGCAGCGCACGGGCGGCCGGTCAGCCTGCGGTCAGGTCGAGGTAAGCGAGCAACCACAGACTCTGGGCCGTGACACGTGCCGCAGTGATGGTCGGGACCGGCAGCCACCTGCCGCCGAATGTCGTACGCAACGACGAGGTAGCCAACCGCGTCGGCTGCGATCCGGAGTGGATCCGCTCGCGCACCGGGGTGATCGAACGCAGGCGCGCGTCGATCGACTCGGCCACGTCAGACCTCGCGGTGGCAGCGGCCGAACACGCACTAAAGTCGGCCGGCCTCGGCGCCGTCGACGCGCTCGTGCTGGCCACCACGACCCCGGACCATCCGTGTCCGGCGACGGGGCCCTCGGTCGCGAGCCGGCTCGGCTTGGCCGGCATCGCAGCCTTCGATGTTTCCAGCGTTTGCACTGGATTCTTGGTCGGGCTCGCCACCGGCGCCGGCTTGATCAGTGCCGGCATCGCCGAAACCGCGCTCGTGATCGGCGCCGAGACCTTTTCAAGCCTGCTCAATCCCGCCGACCGAAACACCTGCGCCATCTTCGGCGATGGTGCCGGCGCGGTCGTGCTGCGAGCCGGCCACCCGGACGAGCCGGGCGCGCTCGGACCATTCCTACTGGCCAGCGACGGGAACGGGACTGACCTGATTACGGTGCGAGCCGGCGGGAGTCGGGAACGGCTGGCGGCTCAGCCGTATCCCTCGACGGATCGATACTTCACGATGGCCGGACGGCAGGTGTTTTGGCGCGCTGTCCAGTGCATGAGCGATGCCTGCCGTACGGTCCTCGACCGGGCGGGTTGGCGGGTCGAACAACTGGACCGGTTGGTCTGCCACCAAGCCAATATCCGCATCGTCCGGCAACTGGCCGGAACCCTCGGCGTACCAATCGAACGTTGCCTGGCAAACATCGATCGGGTCGGCAACACTGCGGCCGCGTCCATTCCGATCATCCTCGACGAAGCAGATCGGGCCGGCGAGCTGGTCGCTGGCGACCGGGTGCTGCTCACCGCGTTCGGTGGCGGTTTGAGTTGGGGCGCGGTGGCAATGCGGTGGCCCGAGCTGTCCAACCGACCGATCCATCTGCATCACCCCGATAGTCCACCACCGTCAGGAGAGCTGAATGAAGACCTATGAGCGTGTCACGGCCCTGCTTGTCTCGCAGTTCGAGGTTGATCCGGCCCGGATCAGGCCGGAGGTTACCTTCGAAGAATTGGATATGGACTCGCTGTTCCTGGTCGAGTTCGTGCTGACCGTGAACGCGGAATTTGGCGCGAATATCGAGGAGGATGCAGCCGGACCGCAGGACACGATTGCCCGGGCGGTCGAGCTGATCGACGAGCAGCTCGCCACTGCTACGAGCTCGTGATTCATCCCCATGGTTGAGATCGCCGTTACCGGTATTGGGCTTGTCACACCAGCGGGCGTCGGAACAGAGGCGAGCTGGCATGCTGTTTGCGCAGCAATCGCAACGGCCGGGCACGCCGACCGGCTGGCCGGCCTGCCAGTCGACCTGGCATGCGAGGTTCCCGATTTCTCGCCGAGCAAGCATGTCGGCCGGCGCAGCTCGCTCACCCACGACAGGTTCGTTCAGCTAGGCATCACAGCCGCCCGCGAGGCGGTCGCAGATGCCGGGCTGGACCCCTGCAGTTGGGATGGCGGGCGAGTTGGCGTCGTGATGGGTTGTGGGCTGGGCGGCGTTTCCACCTGGGAAAAGCAGCACTCCGTGCTGCTGACCAACGGGCCGCAGTCGGTTTCTGCCCTGCTGATTCCGATGCTCGTGCCGAACATGATCGCCGGCCACCTGGCGATGGACCTGCACGCCAAGGGTCCGAATCTGGTAACTGCTACTGCCTGCGCCTCTGGCGCAACTGCCATCGGAACCGCGATGCAGCTTCTGCAGACTGGCCAGTGTGATGTGGTGGTAGCCGGCGGGAGCGAGGCAGGCATCAGTCCACTGATAGCCACCGGTTTCAATCAAATGGGCGCACTATCGCGTCGGTTGCACGATCCGGCTACCGCGTCCAGACCGTTCGATGTCGACCGGGACGGCTTCGTTCTTGCCGAGGGCAGCGGAGTGCTGATCCTGGAGCGGCTGGTCGACGCAAGAGCGCGCGCTGCGAAGGTACGGGCGATCCTGGCCGGGTACGGGGCATCCGCCGATGCCCACCACATGACTGCACCGGACCCTGACGGCCACGGCGCTATCGCTGCGATGTCTGCCGCGCTGGATCAGGCGGGGCTGGCACCGAGCGACGTCCGGCATGTGAACGCACACGGAACCTCCACCAAACTGAACGACGTGGCCGAGGCCAGGGCGGTGGGCAAGCTGTTCGGCCAGGGGGTCGCGCTGACCTCGGCGAAGGGGGTTATCGGGCATGCGCTGGGGGCGGCTGGGGCCATCGAAGCCGCTCTCACGGTACTGACCGTCGAGCGTTCCACCATCCCGCCGACTGCGAATCTGGTGAGCCAGGACCCCGACATCGACGCCGACATCGTTACCAATGCACCGAGAACCGGTCCCGTCGAAGCCGCGATCAGCAATTCCTTCGGTTTCGGGGGGCACAACGTCGCTCTGGTCGTCCGGAGCGCATAACCAACGACCACCCGGAAACAATCGAGTAAGGATGCACGCTCATGCCAGATTACCTACGCACCGCCCGCCAACTGACCCGGATGTTCGCCCTTGCAGACGGACTGCTCGGCCTGATCTCGGAGATCCGCATCAGCCAGCGGCCCGGCTTGGCGACCCTCGCGAGTGGACTGACCGCGCGAAACACGGCTGCCCTGCGCGCCGACCACCGCACCCCACGCACGGCCCTGTCCATCCTCACCGCGGCGGTTCTCGTCACCGGCGCGACCTCTGCACTCACGCGAGCTCAGGCAGTCCGACTGGTCGCGCACCGCATCTGGTCATGGTCGCAGGCAACACCCGGCTGAGGTCGGCAGCAATCAACTATTCTCATATCTTTGCGTAGCGCAACTGTTGCGCTATCTTAGTCAGCACAACTGGATGACCTGACGGGGCGGCCTTCCCACCGCCCGCAGGGCGTGTGCGAGGCCAGCGTTCGGCGGCAGAGGGGATTGGAATCAGATGTTCATCCACCGATGGGGCCAGCTGATGGCCCGACGGCGACGAGCCGTGATGATCTTATGGACGTTGCTCATCCTTGCCAGTCTCGCGGCTACGCCGTTGCTGATGGCACGGCTAGGAGCGCCGGACTACGGAGTGCCCGGCTCGGATTCGGCGAAAGTTCAGCAACTGCTAAGCAAGCACTTCAGCGGGCTCGGAGCCGAACAGGACCTCGTCGTCTTTCAGACAAGGTCTGGCACGCTGGATGAACCGGCCAACCGCCAGGCAGTCACTCATATCCTCGACGCCGTTCGCGGCAGTCAGCATGTGGCGGCAGTCGTGGGTCCCTTCGACGCACAGGCCAAGAACCAGGTCTCCCAGGATCGGACGGCTGCCTTCGGCCTGGTCGGCGTTGACGGAACCACCGGGCAACTCGCCAAACGCACCGCTGCGGTGCAGAAGGCTGTACGCAGCGCATCCAGTGGCCCAGTTCAAGCCTGGCTGACCGGCTACTCCCCCGTCACGAACGACCTGACGGTTGTTGAGAACGCCGATAGCGAGCGCGCGGAGTCGATCGGCATGCCGGTGGCGCTGATCGTGTTGCTATTCGCGCTTGGCGCGCTGGTCGCCGCGCTGCTGCCGCTGCTGCTGGCGATCGCGGGTCTGTGCGTCACATTCGGGGTGATCACGTTGCTCAGCTACGCGATGAAGGCAGACTCCTTCCTGGTAGCGATCGTCACGATGATCGGCATGGGCATCGGGATTGACTACGCGCTGTTCGTGGTCAGCAGGTTCCGCGAGGAGATGGCTCGACGGCACATCGACCGAACTACTCCCGACAGCAGCGAACGACGTGCCGCGCTTGCCGATTGCGCAAGCGCGTCGCTGGCGACTTCCGGGCGCACCGTGCTGTTCTCCGGCGCGATCGTGGCGATCTCGATGTGCTCGTTGCTCGTTGTGAACTCCCCCGTCTTCCGCGAGATCGGGGTCGGCGTGGCGGCAGTCGTGGTGTGCACGCTACTGGCGGCCTGGACGTTACTGCCCGCGGTCCTGGTCGCCCTCGGCCCGCGGGTCAACAAGGGCAGCCTGCCCGGGCGCCTACAGCCGAGCGAGGTACGAGCCGATGGTTCGGCCGCTGATGGCAACTGGGCTCGCTGGGCACACGCGGTGATGCGCAGGCCGGTGCTGGCCTGTGTCCTTGTAGCGGCCGTGCTGGCGCTTTGCGCGCTGCCGCTGGGTAGCCTCAAGTACGGAATCGACCTAGGAATCAACTCCCTCGCCGGTCGGCCATCTGCCCAGGCCCAGCAAGTGTTGACCCGCTCATTCGGTGCCGGGCTGGTGTCGCCGATCGAGGTCGTCATTACCGGCAAGAGCGATCAACCGTTGGACGCTGCCGGCCAGAACGCCACAGCCACCCTCGAGGAACAATTGACCAAGGACGGTCGCGTCGGGTCCGTGGATCGAACGGTCAGCGACAATCGGGTGCTGCTGACCGTGGTGCCATCCGTTCCGGTCGACTCGACCTCGGCGACCGCACTTGTGGCCCATATTCGTCATGACCTGGCACCGGCTGCCGAAGCCAACGGCAGCCAGATCAGAGTTGGCGGCGCGACAGCGGAGTTTGCCGATGTATCCCACGAGACGAGCAGCAAGATCCCGCTGATCCTGCTCATCGTCCTGCTGGTCACCGTGGTCTTCCTACTGTTCATCCTGCGCAGCCTGGCACTGCCACTAAAGGCGATCGCCATGAACCTGCTCGCAACCGCGGCGTCGGTCGGCATCACCATCGCCGTGTTCCAGTGGGGCTGGGCATCCGGCCTGCTGCACTTCCGCAGTGTGGGCTTCCTACAGGTCTACATTCCGATCACCGTGTTCGTGATGCTGTTCGGATTGAGCATGGACTACGAGGTATTCCTCATTCGACGGATGCAGGAAGCGTGGCGTCAGACCGGCGACAATGTCGAGGCAATCGCCAGCGGAGTTGAGCACACGGCCCGGCCGATCGCGGCAGCGGCAGCGATCATGGTTGCGGTCTTCGGCAGCTTCGTCACTGCGGGCGTGCTGGAATTGAAGCAGTTCGGGCTTGCTCTGGCGATCGCCGTAGCGCTGGATGCGACGCTGGTCCGGCTCGTTCTGGTGCCGGCGTTCATGCGGCTGCTGGGCCGATGGAACTGGTGGCTACCCGGGTCAGGCTTCGGCACAGACGCGCTGTCCGATCGATCCGAACAGCGGACACCGATGCGTGAGCCGGTCTGACGACGGTTGGAATCAATCACAACTGCTTGACCTGAACCGACAAGCTGTGACCTAGCAGGGTCCGACCTGGCAACCGTATCGCCCAGCAAGGTATGACCCAG
>JBDSAN010000456.1:0-7380 GCA_039922115.1 Jatrophihabitantaceae bacterium | reverse complement strand
GATGCTCGGAGCCGCCACCCAGGATCGCCCGCAGCAGCGGTTCGGATTCGGCCAGCCGCAGGAACACCTCGATCGCCGCAGCCAACCCGCCGACCGGATCCTGCGGGTGGTCATCCAGGGCGCCTTCCACCTCAGCCAGGAACCGCGCCGATTCCCGCAGCAGCAATGCCCGGGCCAGCTCGTCCTTGCCGCCGAACTCGTTGTATACGGTCTGCCGGCTGACCCCCACCGCGGCGGCGATGTCGGCCATTCGCACCGCCGACCAGCTTCGCTCGGTGAGTGCCTCGGCGGCGGCGTCCAGCAGCGAGTCCCGCAGCAGGATCCGAACCTTCTCCGCGTAGCTGAGCGTGACACCGGACCGGTCCGGCGGGCTGGTCGTGGACGCTGCCGGCACCGCTGTCGATCGAGTGGACGTGCGTCGCCGCCGGCGGCTGGAATTCATAGCGTGTCAAGCTACCCGCTGCCGGCCGCCCGCGCCGAGCACCGTCGGAGTGCGCAACTTTCGACGGCCTGCCAGCGATCTGGCGCCGGAGATGCCACGATGGTGGGATGAAGCCTCGCGTACTGGTGGTCGACGACGACTCATCGCTAGCCGAGATGCTCGGCATCGTGCTCCGCTCGGACGGGTTCGAACCGGCATTCGTGCCGGATGGCTCCCGGGCGCTGGCCGCCTTTCGCGAGGTCAAGCCGGATATCGTGCTGCTCGACCTGATGCTGCCCGGCGCCAGCGGGATCGATGTCTGCCGGGCGATCCGCGCCGAGTCCGGCACCCCGATCATCATGCTGACCGCCAAGACCGACACGGTGGACGTGGTGCTGGGCCTGGAATCGGGCGCCGACGACTACGTGGTCAAGCCGTTCAAGCCGAAGGAACTGACCGCCCGGATGCGGGCCCGGCTGCGCCGCTACGACGAGGCCGGCGGCGAGACGCTGCTGATCGGGCCGCCCGAGTCGCCGGTCAGCATCGACGTCCCAGCCCATCAGGTGGCCCGGGACGGCAGCCAGATCTCGCTGACCCCGCTCGAGTTCGACCTGCTGGTGGCGCTGGCCCGCAAGCCCCGCCAGGTGTTCACCCGCGAGGTGCTGCTGGAACAGGTCTGGGGCTACCGGCATGCGGCCGACACCCGGCTGGTGAACGTGCACGTGCAGCGGCTGCGCTCCAAGGTCGAGCGCGATCCGGAACGTCCCGAGGTGGTACTGACCGTCCGCGGGGTTGGTTACAAAGCCGGGCCGCCGTGACCCCTGCCGCGCCATCGGGAAACCTCCCGACCCGCGAGCAGCTGGTCCGGCTAACCGGCTGGGCCAGCAAGCAGGCGCGGCTGCTGGCCGCCGGCCTCGGTACGTCCTGGCGCCGCTCGCTGCAACTGCGGGTCGCCACCAGCACCATGCTGGCGACCGGTCTGGTGGTGTTGCTGATCGGGCTGTTCCTGGTTGCCCAGATCGGCACCGGTGTGCTCAAGGCCAAGCGCGAGAGCGCGATCGCTCAGGCCAGCTTGGGCCTGAACTCGGCGGTGGAGAAATTCCAGGGGGTATCGCCCGGCGACGCCAACGGCATCCACCAGTCGGTCGAGCAGATCGTGTCCGAGGCCTCCGGCGCGAATCCGACCGGCAGCAACCCGAACGTGTACAGCATCGTGGTGCTGTCGGTCAGCGCTCCGCTGCCGGCGCAGAACGGGATCATTCCGCGGGCGCTGCGCCGCGATGTCGAGCGCGGTGCGCTGGCGGTGCAGTACGCACCGATCCGGGTACCCAATCAGAGCGGCGAGGTGGCCGGCCTGATCGTCGGCGAGCCGGTGGTCACCGCCGCCGGATCGTTCGAGCTGTACTACCTGTTCCCGCTCACCGCCGAGCAGCGGACGCTGAACCTGGTTCGCCAGACGGTGCTGGTGGCCGGCCTGGCGCTGGTGCTGCTGGTCGCCGCGATCGCGGCCCTGGTCACCCGGTCGGTGGTCCGTCCGGTTCGGGTGGCCGCCCAGACCGCCGAGCGGCTGGCTGCCGGCGACCTGGCCCAGCGCATTCCGGTCTCCGGTGAGGACGACATCGCGCTGCTCGGCGAGTCCTTCAACGACATGGCAACCAGCCTGCAGCAGCAGATTCGCCGCCTTGAAATGCTCTCGCGGCTGCAGCAGCGGTTTACCTCCGACGTATCGCACGAGCTGCGCACGCCGCTGACCACGATTCGGATGGCCTCCGAGCTGCTCTACAGCGCCCGGCATGACTTCGACCCGGCGCTGGCCCGCTCGGCGGAGCTGCTGAACAACGAGCTGGACCGGTTCGAGAACCTGCTCGCCGAGCTGCTCGAGATCTCGCGCTACGACGCCGGTGCTGCCTACCTGGAAGTCGAGCAGCTGGACGTGGTCGGCATCGTCGACCGCGCGGTGGCCGCCAACCAGAGCCTGGCCAGGCGGCATCAGGTGGAACTGCGCGCGCTGCCCGCGGGTGGTCCGGTGCCGGCCGATGTCGATGCCCGCCGGGTCGAGCGGATCTTGCGCAACCTGATCGGCAACGCCCTCGACCATGCCGAGGGCAAGCCGGTCGAGGTGCGGGTCGGCGCGGACGAGGACACCGTGGCGATCACCGTGCGCGATTACGGCGTGGGCCTTCGGCCGGGCGAGGCGGCGCTGGTGTTCAACCGGTTCTGGCGCGGTGACCCGTCCCGCAGCCGGCTGACCGGCGGCACCGGGCTGGGGCTGGCGATCAGCCTGGAGGACGCCCGGCTGCACAACGGCTGGCTGCAGGCCTGGGGCGAGCGGGGCAAGGGCGCGGTGTTCCGGTTGACGCTGCCGCGCTGGTCCGGTGGCACGGTGCACTCCTCGCCGCTGCCGCTGGCGCCGGCCGAGCAGCTGACCGACGACCTGGCCGACCCTGCTTCGAATGGCTCAGCCGTCCCGCCTTCGAATGGTTCAGCCGTCCCGCCTTCGAATGGTTCAGCGTCCGGCGGTACCGCCCAACCCGCGCAGTCAGCCCGGGCCGAGGCAAGCACATGAGGGCCCGGCGGCTGACGGCGCTGGCGAGCCTGGCCAGCGCGGTGCTGCTGGCCGCCGGTTGCACCACGGTGCCGACCAGTTCCAGCCCGCAGGTGATTCGCACCCTCAACCACAGCGCGACCAGCTCGCCGCAGGCCACCATCACGCCGAGCGCGGGGGACTCGCCCGGTGAGGTGGTCAACAAGTTCGTCAGCGCCGGCGTGCAGGCCGATGCCGGTCACTCGACGTCCCGGCAGTTCCTGACCACCGCCGCGGCACACAAGTGGCAGGACACGACCACCCAGATCGTCGAGGACGTCGAGTTCTCGACCTCTGATGAGCAGGCCGGCAAGGCGACCGTGGTGGTCACCGGGCACCCGTCCGGCCAGATCGACCCTGCCGGGATCTATACCCCCGCGCTGAAATTTCTCGGCACCGGGGTGGGCGAGCCGGAGACCTACACCTTCCGGCTGGTGCAGGGCCCGACCGGCCAGTGGCGGATCGACCAGCTGCCGCAAGGCGTCCTGATCAGGGCGAAGGCCTTCACCGATGCCTACACCTCAGGCAGCGAGCTGTACTTCGTGGACTCGGCCCGTGCCGACTCCAACCAGATCGCCCTGGTGCCGGACCTGCGCTACACCTCGTTGAGCGGGCAGGCCCTGGCCAACTGGTTGCTGGCACAGCTGCTGGCCGGTCCTCGGCCCGAACTGGCCCAGTCGGTGCTCAGCGAGCTGCCTGAGCAGGTCGGCAAACCCAGCGTCCAGCTCGGCGATCCGATCGTGATCGAGCTGCCCGGCACGTCCCAGCTCGATGCCCAGGCGCGCGACACTATCGCCGCGCAGCTGGCCTATACCTTCGCCCAGTTCGAGTACGACCGCACCGAGCTTGAGATCACCGACTCCGGCCGGCCGGTCCGGATCCCCGAGGTTGGCGCCACCAACTTCACCCAGGACGACTTCAGCAACCTGTCCAGCCCGGTGTCGCCGAGCGCGTCGGCCTCGGCCAACCTGTACTTCCTGCGCAACGGGGCGGTGATCGACGGTGCTACCGACCGGCCGATGCCGGGCATCCTCGGCCAGTCCGCACGGGCTTTCAGCTCGATCGCGATCCGGACCGACGAGCCGGCCGCGCTGCAAGCAGCCGGGGTCTCCAACGGCTCGCTGCTGGTCGGTGACGACCGCAGCCTGACCCGGGTGAGCCTGCCGGCCGGCGACATCAGCCGACCGGAGTGGCGCCCGGGCAATGACGATGTCTGGGTCGGCGTGGGCAGCAAGGGAGCGGTCTACCGGATCCAGCCCGGCTCGCCGGCCAAGCCGGTCTCGATCACCTCCTCGGTTGGCGGTGGCCCGACCGGCCAGGTGATCGCGCTGCGGTTCAGCTCCGATGGGGTCCGGCTGGCCGCGGTGGTCCGGGATCCTGATGGCACGGCGGCGGTCTGGATCGGCTCGGTGGTGACCTCGGCATCGGCCAGCGACGTCCGGATCGAGGCGTTCCAACCGGTGACCACGGCCCAGCTGGTGGTCAGCGATGTCGCCTGGACCGATTCGACCCAGCTTGCCGTGATAGCGAGTTCGCCGTCCAAGAGCATCTCCTCGCACATCTCGTCACTGGCCTCGGACGGCTCCCGGCTGACCACGTTCTCCAACGAGGGGTTGCCGGCCAAGGTGCCGTTGACCGCGATCGCGGGTCGGGACGGCCAGCCGACGCTGGTTGCGGCCAACGGGTTCATCTGGGCGCATGCCAGTGCGGACGCGCCAACCTGGACCGGTTACCCGGCAGCCAAGACCTCGACCGAGGGCGACAGCCCGGTTTTCGCCGAGTAACCAGCGCTATCCACAGTCCTGATCGATATCCACAGATCTAGCTGAGGACGGTCCGGAGCCCGGTTCTCCGGTGAGGATCGGGGGTGTGAACGTGCTTGCCGAACTCATCGATCTGGTGTTGCCGTCCAGTTGTGTCAGCTGCGAGCGGGCCGGTCCGACCTGGTGCGGCAGTTGCCGGCCGGTCAGCCAACCCGGCCCGGTAGCTACCGCGCACGGCCCGCCGACCTTCGCCGCGGCCGAGTATGCCGGCGAGTTGCGTGGCGCGCTGCTGGCTTACAAGGAACGGTCGCTACGCGCATTGGCCGGCCCGCTGGCCGGCTACCTCAGCGACGCTGTGGACGTGGCCTGCCGCGCCGGACCGACCGGCCCCAGCAAGCCCTTGCTGGTGCCGGTGCCCTCATCGCGCGCTGCCAGCCGCAAGCGTGGCGGCGACCATCTGCGCCGGATAGCTCGGCTGGCGGCGCTAGAGGCCGCGCTGGGGCTCGCGCCGGTACTGCGGCTGGCCGGCCCGGTGCGCGATTCGGCGGGGCTGTCCATCGAGCAACGGTCGGCCAACCTGTCCCATCGGATGGCTGCGCTGCAGGCACCCCTGCCCACCGCGGCTTCGGTGGTCATCGTCGATGACATCGTCACCACTGGTGCGACGCTGGCCGAGGCGCAGCGAGCCCTGCGGCAGGCGGGCTGGCAGGTTCAGGCCGCTGCCGTGATAGCGGCCACCCGCCGTCGCTGGCCAGCCGGAGACAGCACAGATTGATGTCCGCTTGAACTGGGCAGAACTCCTGAGAAGGGATAGCGTTCAGATGACCTACCGAAGATAGGCACCAGCACGAGGAGCGCGGCTGGCGGGCCCGATCGGCAAGTCGGTCCCGCCACGGCAGGCGAATCGAGCAGGTGTCCTGAGCAGCCGAGGAGGCCGCGTGGATATTGTCGTGAGGGGCCGAAACGTCGAGGTTCCAGACCACTACCGGCAGCATGTTGCCGATAAGTTGGCCCGAATAGAGCGCTATGACGCCAAGATAATCCGGTCGGATGTCGAGCTGCTTCACGAGAAGAATCCGCGTCAATCTGAGATCTGCCAGCGAGTCGAGATCACCTGCCGAGTGCCGGGGCCGGTGGTGCGGGCCGAGGCCTGCGCGGCTGACTTCTACAAGGCACTCGACCTTGCGGTGGACCGGCTGGAACGCCGGTTTCGACAGGCTGCCGACCGCCGCCGAATCCATCACGGCCGGCACACTCCCAAGTCGGTGGCGCTAGCCACCGGTGAACTGGTCGATAGCGTTGAACTAGCTCAGGTGGCCGTAGCCGAAGCGCCTGCTGATATCGACACCGAGCCGGACGGTCCTGGCCGGATAGTGCGGGAGAAGGAGCACCCCGCCAAGCCCATGACGATCGAGCAGGCGCTGTTCGAGATGGAACTCATCGGGCACGACTTCTTCCTGTTCTCAGATGCCGATGGCGGCCGTCCGAGCGTGGTGTACCGGCGCAAGGGCTACGACTACGGCGTGATCAGACTGGTCGAGTGAATCCAGCGAGGTAATCGCGACCGGCCTTAGGCGGGTAATCTGGGCGATCGTGACCGCTACCGAATCTGCTGTACAGCTCGCCCACATCGCCGGCCGAGCTGGCTCGGCCAAGCTTGCCACCGACATCGTGCTGATCGACGTCAGCGATCGGCTGGCGATCACCGACATCTTCGTGATCATGACCGGCAGCAACGAGCGGCAGGTCGAGGCGATCGTGGACGAGGTCGAGGAGCAGCTTCGGCTGGCCGGCTTCAAGCCGCTGCGGCGTGAAGGCAGGCGGGACGGGCGCTGGGTACTGCTCGACTATTCCGAGATCGTGGTGCACGTCCAGCACTCGGAGGAGCGGGTTTTCTACTCTCTGGAACGGCTGTGGAAAGACTGCCCGGTGATCGACTTTGACCCGGACGGCCCTGCCCAACCGGGCGCTCAGCCGTCCGCCGTCGGAGGCTCGGACGGCGCCACGCAGGCAGCCGACGAGCCGGCCGGCACCGCACCCACGGACGACGAGTCGGCCAGCGACCCCGCCGAAAGCGCCGAGGCCTAGGTGCTTCGCCGGATCATCATCCTGCGCCACGGCCGCACCGAATGGAACGCCGCTCGGCGCTACCAGGGCCAGGAGGATCCGCCGCTGGACGACGTCGGCCTAGCGCAAGCTGCCGAGGTCGCCCCGCTGGTGGCTTCGATGCGTCCTGACCTGCTCATCAGCTCAGACCTGTCCCGGGCCAGGCAGACCGCCGAGCCGCTGGGTGCACTCGCCGGCCTGCCGCCGACCGAGGATGCCCGGCTGCGCGAGCGCAACCTCGGCCATTGGCAGGGCCTGACCCGTGACGAGGTGGCCGAGCGGTACCCGCAGGAATTTGCCGATTGGCTGGCCGGCCGGGACGTGACCCGGCGTGGCGGCGAGTCGCGCAAGGAGGTAGCCGAGCGCGCGCTGGAGCTGGTCGACGAGCTGCCTCAGGTGCAGGTCACCGTGCTGGTCAGCCATGGCGCCACCGCGATGTGCCTGTCCGCGGCACTGCTTGGGTTGCCGCAGACCCCGTCCATCCTGGCACCGCTGGCCAACTGTCA
>JBDSAN010000455.1:0-5703 GCA_039922115.1 Jatrophihabitantaceae bacterium | reverse complement strand
CCGACCACGATCACCTTGCGGTGGTTCTCGCTCACAACAACCTCAGTTTCTCAGCGATGTTTCTCGGTGCGGATTCTCGGTGCGGTTGCTCGCCGGCTCCGTCGGAAACGAGTCTACGATCCGTGCTATTCCAGGCTGCCGGCTTGCTGGTCGGCACCGGTCCGGCGGCGCACCGCGCCGGTGATCTCGGCCACCTCGGGCAGCGGTAACCGGACCGCCACCGCTGCTAGCGCCGCGAAGAACAGCAGCGAGCCGACCAGCAACTCGACCAGCGCGGAGAGCCGGCCCACGCCCAGGGTTGCGTTGCCGCCAAGCACCACCAGCAGCCCGATCACCCCGGCTATCACTGAGGCCAGCCCGATCCAGCCGACCGTCCTGGCCACCGGCCGGAAGTTCAGCAGCCCGAACCGCCGGCGCAGCAGCAGGTGCCCGACCAGGCAACCAACCAGATAGGACGCCGAGGTCGAGACGGTGAGCGCGACGATGATCGACCGGCCGTGCAGCAGCTGGCTGGCCGCCACCACCAGCACCACCTTGGTCGCCACCATGGACAGGTTGATGAAGGTCGGCGTGCGGGCATCGCGCATCGCGTAGAACACCCGCTGCTGCAGCATCACCAGCGCGAAGGGCAGCAGCCCGAACGCCCCGGCGGCCAGCGCGATACCGACCAGCCGTGCCTCGGACAGCCGGGCATGGCCGAGGAAGATCACGCTGGTGAAGGACGGCCCGAGCACGATCAGGGCCGCCGAGATCGGTACCAGGGCGACCGCGGACAGCCGGGTGCCCAGTCGCAGATCGTCCAGGACGCTGCCGGTGTCACCGCGGGCTGCGGCCCGACTCATCCGAGGCATCAGCGCGGTCAGCAGCGACACCCCGAGAATGCCGTAGGGCACCTGAAACAGCAGGTCCGCGTTGGCGAAGGTGGTCGGGCCACCGGCCCGGACGTTGGCAACCCGGTTGACCGCGAACACCCCGACCTGGCTGATCGCAACGTAACCCAGCACCCACTGGGTCAGCGTCCGGAACTCCGACATCCGGCCGGCCTCGGAGGCATGCGCCCGGAACCGCCAGTCCCACTGGAAGCCGGTCTTGCGCAGCGGGATGTAGAGCACCAGCGCCTGGCCGGCGATGCCGAGCGTGGTGCCGACCCCGAGCACCAGGATCTGGACGCTGCTGATCGAGGTCGAGGTCAGCGGGCTGGCGGTGGGCAGCAGCAGGAACAGGCCCACCGAGGCGATCGTGATGAGGTTGTTCAGCACCGGCGCCCAGGCCGGCCAGCCGTAGACGTTGCGGGTGTTGAGCACCGCGGTGAACATCGCGCCTAGGCCGTAGAAGAAAATTTCCGGCAGCAGCAGCGTCGCCCAGAGCGCGGTCAGCGACTGCTTGCTCGCCGAACCGCCGAAGATCGCGGCCAGCAGCGGGGCCGCCAGCACGGCCAGCACGGTCGCACCGCCCAGGCTGGCGGTGGCGATCGACAGCAGCCGCTGGGTGTAGGCCACGCCGCGGTCGGCATCGTGATGCTGGGCGAACACCAGGATTGGGATGACCATGCTGGTCAGCACCCCGCCGAGCAGCAGTTCGTAGACCATGTTGGGCAGCGTGTTGGCCAGGTTGTAGGCGTCGGCGACCTCGCCGACCCCGATGCCGAGCGCGGCCACCAGCACCAGGCTGCGCAGGAACCCGGTAACCCGGCTGACCAGGCTCGCGACCGCCATCGTCCGGCTGCTGGCCAGCAGGCTAGGTGCCTGCTCGTCCGCATCGGCCGGTGCCTGGTCAGCTACTGGGGGTTCAGCCAGCTCGGTCAGCGCGCCGGGCTCGCCGACCTGCGTCCGGTCCTCCGGTCGTGGCCGGTAGCGGCGCGGGCCGTGGTAGATCGGCGCGCTCCAGCCATCACCCGGATCGGGCTGGGCAGTCAGGACGGCCAGCGCCGAGGCGTCGCCCGGTACCGGCATCGGGGTGCCGTAGATCTGTGGTGCTGACCAGTCGCTGCCCGGGTCGTTGCTCACGCGTTGACCGCGCTGACCGCACCGGTACCGGCCGATTTAGCGGCTGGCTTGTCGGTGTGCCTGATCCGGCGGACCAGCCGGCGTAGCAGGGCCAGCACCAGCACCGAGATCGCGACCACGGTGATGACCTTGGTAACCGTCCCGATCGCGGTCGCGCGCAGGTTCAGCGAGATTGCCCGGCCGAGTTGCCGGCCGTCCGGGGTGCTTAAGGTGACCTGCACGCCGAATTTTCCCCGCCGCTGGACGTGGGTGGGTACCCGGATGGTCTCGATGCTGTTGGCCGGGATGGTCTGCGGCGCCAAGGTCGCCGCACGGAAGCCGATCACGCCGTTGGCCGGGGTGACCGAGACCAGGACGGTGACCGGTCTCGATAGCTGGTTGGACACCGTCACCACTACCGGCGCATCGGCCGAGGACAGCGTGTAGGTGCCGATCGCGGGCTGGACCAGGTGGATCGCCTGGGTCAGCGCGTCGATCCGGTTCTGCAGGCTGCCGACCAGCCGCGCCCCGTTCAACGGATCGGTACGCCAAGCGCTGGATTCGGCCCGCCGGATGCCGTTGCTGAAGCCGCCGAGCAGCTGCGCGGCCGCGTCGTTGTCGTGCAGCGCCTCGTTCATCGACGCCACCTGCTGCTCGATGTTGCTGAGGCTGAGCATGTTGGACGCGCTCAGCTCGGCGCGCGGGTTCTCCGCGCTGGTCTGCAGCGCGCCCCGGTCGACCGGGGTCACCGAGTTCAGCGCGGTGCGGACGCTGACCGGCTTGCTCCAGCCGGTCCCGACCACAGCCTCGATGGTGGCCGCGGCACTCTGCGGGTCCGGGTCGACGTAGCGGTCCGGCGTGATCACCACGAAGTGACCGACCGTCGGATCCTGTGCGGCCCGGATCGCCAGTTGCGCGAGCAGCGTCTGCTGGTCGTTGGCCGCATTCTCGCCGAGCATCAGCGCGCGGCGGACGGTCGCCTCGATCGGGCTGTCGGTCACCAGCGCGACCGCCTTGCCCGCGGCTGACGGCAGCGGTGAGATGGCGTCCGGCTTGGGGTCGGCGGCGTTCTTGCCCGGTAGCGAGGCGTCGCTGAGCAGCACGGTCGAGGCACCGCCGGCCACCAGGGTGTTCAGCGCCGGCCCGTTGAGTGCGCCACCGATCGGCCAGCTGAGCAGGTCGGAGGAGAAGTCACCGTTCAGGGTTTGCGAGATCCGCGACTGCACCTGCGGGTCCAAAGCGGTCGACCAGGTCAGGCCGGCCCGGGTTATCGCGTTGACGTCCGGGTCGGCGTAGGCGGTGAGCACCACGTCGTGCTGGGCCCGCAGTGCCTTCAGCCGGGCCAGCCAGCTCGCGGCCAGCTTGCCGCCGGTGCCGGCCACTGTTGCGCTGCCGGCCCGGACCCGGTAACCGGATGGGCCGGCCATCACCGCCAGGCTGTCCAGCAGGTCGGGGTCAACCAGCAGGGTCAGCCGAACCTTGCCGGCCAGCAATTCCGGCACCCGCAACGCCCGATCCAGCCGTCCACCGGGGCCGACCTCGCCGGCCAGCGCCTCGTCGGTGAAGACGTTCTCATCGATCGTCCGGCGGGGCTTGTCCAGCAGCGGCCACACCCAGGCCACCGTGACCGGCTTCGGGGCCTGCTGGAAGGACGCGACGAAGACCTGGGTACGTCCGACCTCGACGAAGCCACTGGCTGGGTCGCTGATCGCGCTGGCCACCAGGGCGTAGGGGTAGACGCCGTTGAAACACACGCACATCCCGTCCGAGCCGGGGGTGGTCTTGTAGACCACGGTCAGCTGGCTGTGTGGTAGCAGTTGCTTGTTCAGGTCCTTCGGGGTCACCTCCAGACTGGAGGTGTCGGCAGGCGTCTGGATGGCCTGGTCGAGCAGGTTCTGCCGGGTGATCGGAAAGCCGCGCTGCAGGCTGAGCTCGACGTCGGAGTAGGTGTTGTCGGTGTTGTTGGCGATGATCGCGACGAAGGTGACCGTCTGGGCATAGTTGTTCGGGTCCGGGCTGCGCGGGCTCATCGACTCCAGGGTCACCGAAACTGGCGTGGCCTGGGAACCGGTGGCCGTGACCGGCCGGCTGAACTGGTCACCGACGCTGGCCGCTGGGACGCCTGCGGCCGCTGGGACGCTTGCGGTCGCTGGGACGCTTGCGGTCGCCGCGCCAAGGCCGGCCAGGGTGGTCGTTGCTAGCACCGCCAGCGCGGCAAGGGCCGCCGGTAACCGCCTCATGCGGTCTCTCTCAGCAGTCGCGAAGCCTGATCGAGCAGGCCGCGCTCATCGGAGTAGGCCAGTTGCTCGGCGATCTCGGGCAGCGGGAACCAGGCGACCTCGGTGACCTCGATGTCCTCATCGGACAGCTCGCCGCCGACCGCGCGCATCAGGTAGTGGTGGACGGTCTTGTGCACCCGGTGACCCTCGACCACGAACCAGAAATCGATGGTGCCCAGGCTGCCGATGATGGCGCCCCGGATGCCGGTCTCCTCGGCGACCTCGCGGACGGCCGCCTGCTCCAGCGTCTCGCCAGCCTCCAGGTGTCCCTTCGGCAGGGACCACAGCAGTCGACCGCGGCGATTCGTCCGGCCGATCAGCGCACCCATCGGCACCGGGCCGGACAGGTCGAGCACGAGCCCGCCGGCGCTGGTCTCATCGACTCGGGGAAGCCGCGGCCGCCTGGTGGACGACGCGCGGGACATGCTCCGATGCTACTTGGCCGTTCAGTAGGGTCTCCCTCAACGACGCCCGCTCGGCCCGGCGCGAGCAATCGGCCGCGTCCGGGCAAGCCGCCGGGCGCCGACCATCGGCGATCGGGCCAAGGCGGACTTGCCATGACATCAAGGAGCGAGCACTGACCATGACCGGCAACCCAGGTGAGCTGGTACCGATCCCGGCGGTGGCGGCCCGGTTGGGTGAGGCGTTCGCCGCCGCCGGCCACCAGCTGTACCTGGTCGGTGGACCGGTTCGCGACGCCCTGATGGGACGTCCGGTCAACGACCTCGACTTCACCACCGACGCCCGGCCCGAGCAGGTGCTGGCGATCCTGTCCGATGCCGCGTCAGCGGTCTGGACGACCGGTATCGAGTACGGGACGGTCGGCGCCCAGGTCAGCGGCCAACCCTGCGAGATCACCACGTTCCGGGCCGACCGCTACGACCGGGTCAGCCGCAACCCGATCGTGGCCTTCGGCGACAGCATCGAGGACGACCTGCGCCGGCGCGACTTCAGCATGAACGCGATGGCCGTCTCGGTGCTTGATCGGGCCTTCGTGGACCCGTACGGCGGGCTGGCCGACCTGGCCCGGGGCCTGCTGCGCACGCCGGCCACCCCGGCCGAGTCGTTCGGCGATGACCCGTTGCGGATGCTGCGAGCGGCCCGGTTCGCCTCGCAGCTAGGAGTCTCGGTCGCGCCCGAGGTGTTCGAGGCGATGGTCGAACTGGCCGGCGAGCTCGGCCGGATCACCGCCGAGCGGGTCGCCGCCGAGCTGAACAAGCTGATCGGCGGCCAGTACCCGCGTGAGGGCCTGGAGCTGCTGGTCGACAGCGGTCTTGCCGCGGTGGTGCTGCCGGAACTGCCAGCGCTGCGGATGGCTGCCGACGAGCACGGCCAGCACAAGGACGTCTACGCCCACACCTTGCAGGTGCTCGACCAGGCGATCGGCCTGGAGGACGGCCCCCCTGACCTGATCCTGCGGTGGGCCGCACTCCTGCACG
>JBDSAN010000454.1:0-26629 GCA_039922115.1 Jatrophihabitantaceae bacterium | reverse complement strand
CTAAGAACCGGTTCTTCATTGTTTTCAAAGCCCAATCTTCGTACTGAGCACAGCACCTTCGTGAAAGGCAACCCGTGACCGAAACCACGCCGCCACCCGCCGGAGACCGGATCGAACCGGTCGACATCCAGCAGGAGATGCAGCGCAGCTTCCTCGACTACGCGATGAGCGTGATCGTGGCGCGCGCGCTGCCCGACGTCCGGGATGGACTCAAGCCGGTACACCGGCGGGTGCTCTACGCGATGTATGACAGCGGCTACCGGCCCGACCGAGGGCACGTGAAGTGCTCCCGGGTGGTCGGCGATGTGATGGGTAACTATCACCCGCACGGAGACATGTCGATCTATGACACCCTGGTCCGGCTGTCCCAGCCGTGGTCGATGCGGGCGCCGCTGATCGATGGCCAGGGCAACTTCGGATCACCGGGCAATGACCCGGCTGCCGCGATGCGTTATACCGAGGCCAGGCTGTCACCGCTGGCGATGGAGATGCTGCGCGACATCGACGAGGACACCGTCGATTTCAAGCCGAACTATGACGGCCGTTCCCAGGAACCGGTGGTGTTGCCGTCCCGAATCCCGAACCTGCTGGTCAACGGTGGCGGTGGCATCGCGGTCGGCATGGCCACCAACCTGCCGCCCCACAACCTGCGCGAGGTAGCTGCCGGCGTCACCTGGGCACTCGATCACCCGGACGCGAGCTCGGACGAGCTGCTCGAGCAGCTCATGGCCGAGATCCCCGGCCCGGACTTTCCGACCAAGGCTCTGATCGTCGGTCGGGACGGCATCGCCGACGCCTACCGAACCGGCCGCGGCTCGATCCGGATGCGGGCCGTCGTCACCGTGGAGGAGGACAGCCGGGGCCGGACCATCCTGGTTGTCACCGAGCTGCCGTATCAGGTTAACCCGGACAACCTGGTCGAGACGATTGCCGGGCTCGCGCGTGAGGGCAAGGTCGGCGGCATCGCCGATATCAACGACGAGTCCTCCGACCGGATCGGCATGCGGATCGTGGTCACGCTCAAGCGGGACGCGGTCGCCAAGGTAGTGCTGAACAACCTCTACAAGCACACTCAGCTGCAGACCACCTTCGGGGTCACCATGCTGTCGATCGTCGACGGGGTGCCACGCACCCTGCGGCTCGATCAGATGGTCAGCTACTACGTGGCGCACCAGATCGAGGTGATCGTCCGGCGCACCCAGTACCGGCTCGACCAGGCTGAGAAGCGCGCGCACATCCTGCGGGCCTACCTCAAGGCCCTCGATGCCCTCGACGCGGTGATCGCGTTGATCCGCAACTCACCGTCGGCCGACGCTGCCCGCAGCGGCCTGATGGAACTGCTCGACATCGACGAGATCCAGGCGGTGGCGATCCTCGATCTGCAGCTGCGCCGGCTGGCCGCCCTGGAACGGCTCCGGATCCAGGAGGAAGCCAACGAGATCGAGACGAAGATCGCCGATTTCAAGGACATCCTGGCCAAGCCCGGCCGTCAACGGATGATCATCCGGGACGAGCTGAACGAGATCGTGGCCAAGTACGGCAACGACCGGCGCACCCGGCTGGTCCCCTACGACGGCGACATGTCGATGGAAGACCTGATCGCCGCCGAGGATGTCGTGGTCACCATCACCCGCACCGGTTACGCCAAGCGGACCAAGACCGACCTGTACCGCTCGCAGCGGCGCGGTGGTCGCGGGGTGCAGGGCGCGGCGCTGAAGACCGACGACCTGGTCGCGCATTTCTTCGTCTGCTCCACCCACGACTGGATCCTGTTCTTCACCAACAAGGGCCGGGTATACCGGACCAAGACCTATGAGCTGCCCGAGGCGAACCGCAACGCTCGCGGCCAGCACGTAGCCAACCTGCTGGCCTTCCAGCCCGACGAGACGATCGCCGAAGTCATCACGATCAAGAACTACGAAGTCGCCCCGTACCTGGTGCTGGCCACCAAGGCCGGGCTGATCAAGAAAACCAAGCTCACCGATTTCGACTCAAACCGCTCCGGTGGCATCGTGGCCATCAACCTGCGCGACAACGACGAGTTGATCGACGCCGCGTTGATCTCCGCCGACGACGACCTGCTGCTGGTCAGCAAGCGGGCCCAGTCGATCCGGTTCTCCGCCGACGACGAGACGTTGCGCCCGATGGGCCGAGCCACGTCCGGTGTGATCGGGATGAGGTTCGGTAGCAATGACGAGCTGTTGGCGATGGAGGTGGTTCAGGACGGCATGGAAATCCTGATCGCCACCGACGGCGGCTACGCCAAGCGGACCAAGGTCGATGAGTATCCGGTCCAAGGTCGAGGCGGGAAGGGCGTGCTGACCGCGCGTATAGTCTCGACCAGAGGTGGATTGGTCGGGGCGATGACAGTCCGGCCTGAGGACGAGATCTACGCGATCACGTCCGAGGGTGTAGTTATCCGGACGTCCGTGGCCGAAGTCCGGCGGGCCCAGCGGCAGACGATGGGTGTGCGGCTGATCAATCTGGACGAAGGCGTCAGCCTGAGCTCGATTGCCCGCAACGCAGACGAACCTGACGAGCAGGAGTAGCTAACGTGACTGAGGGCTATCAGCCACACCGATCCCAGGGTAGCTCCCGGGGTAGCGCCAGCCCAGATCAGGACACCACGACCTTGCCGAGGCTGTCGGCCGCCCCGCCGTCCAATGCCCCGCCCGCCAATGTGGGATCCGGATCGAACGCCGGCCAGCGCCCCAACGCCGGCCAGCCAGAGGCCGGTTCGAACCAGCCTAATGCCGGCTGGTCGAACAACCCGCCGCGCTCGGCCGGCACCGGTCCGGCCTGGTCGCCGCCGACGAACCGACCCGAACCCACCGGGTATCAGGGCGAGGAACCGGCTGCCGGGATCGGGTCTCGGCTGGCCGCGGCGGCATCAGCCGCGACCGCTACTGCCACCGGAGCGGCGTCGACCGCCAAGGGCGCGATCCGGACGGCTGCCAACGACGCCGAAGCCAAGGCCACCCGGCCGGCCAAGCGATCTGGTCGGGCTGGCCGCCAGCCACGCCGGGCCCGGCTGACGCTAAGCCACGTCAACGTGTACTCGGTGTTCAAGTTCTCCTGCGTGCTGGCGATCGCGCTGTTCTTCGTGTGGCTGATCATGGTTGGCGTGCTGTACGGAATCCTGGATGTATCCGGGGTTTTCAGCAAGATCAACGACACCGTGCACACCATCTCTGGCGACGGTCGGACCAACGATGTGGTCACCGGGTCGCTGGTGTTCGGCTCGGCAATCATCATCGGTGTGGTCAATATCGTGCTGTTCATCGCGTTGAGCACGATCGGGGCGATGATCTACAACCTGTGCGCGGATCTGGTCGGCGGCGCGGAAGTGACGCTGTCCGAACGGGAGTAGCGAGCCGCATTCGTCCTGGCACCGGGGCCGGTTTTGGCGCCCGGAGTCGAACCGGTAAAGTCACTCCTCGCGTGTCGGGCCCTGATTGCATCGGGGTTCGGTAGGTAGCGGGCCTATAGCTCAGATGGTTAGAGCGCATCCCTGATAAGGATGAGGCCGGAGGTTCAAGTCCTCCTAGGCCCACTTTCATAGCTTGTTCCGCACGGCCGGCCGGGGCGCCGGCCGGCGGGGCCGCACAGCTGGAGGTCCGGATGAAGAAGCTGCTGGCGCTCGCGCTGACCGCGGCCGGCGTGCAGTACGCGATGAAGCGCCGCAAGGGCCAGCAGAACAGTGACGTCTGGCGGCAGGCCACTCAGGCCAACCGGCCTTAGCCAGCTGCCGGTCGAGCTAGGATCGCAGGCGCACAGCAGTTCGGTCGAAGTTTCAGCAGGTTTGCAAGTCCCAGGGGACGTAGCTCAATTGGCAGAGCACTGCCTTTGCAAGGCAGGGGTTAGGGGTTCGATTCCCCTCGTCTCCACCCATTTCCTCATTTGCGTCGTGCGCGCGGACGGTAGTGCGTGACGGTAATCCAGAAGGCAGGCGGACCCGTCACGCCTAGGCATAGCTGACAACCGGCTCAGAATGGTCAAGACTGGTGCCGGCCCGCGATCAGCGGGCGTCTGGGATCGTCTCGAGGAGTCACCAGTGTTGCGACCAGCCGTCGTGACCGGCCGATGATGCGCCAGCTACTCGCTGACCGCAGCACCCGGCTCTACCTGATCGGGACGACCGCGTCCTCGATCGGCGACAACGCGCTGTGGCTGACCCTGCTCATCTGGGTCAAAGTGCTCACCGGCAGCACCTCGCAGGCCGGCATCTCGATCTTCATGCTCACCCTGGGCACCATGACCGGCCCACTCACCGGCATCATTGTCGACCGGGTCAAGCGCCGGCCTCTGCTGATCCTGACCAACCTGCTGACCACCCTGGCAGTCAGCCTGTTGCTGCTGGTCAACAGCGGCCGGGACGTTTGGATCATCGATGCGGTGATGTTCTGCTACGGCGTCGCGATCGGCATCGTCGCCTCGGCGCAGGCCGGCCTGCTCAAGAGCATCGTGGCCGACGAGTTGCTCGGCACCACTAACGCCACCGTGCAAACCATCGCCCAAGGATCCCGGCTGATCACGCCGCTGATCTGTGCCGGGCTGTACTCGGCCTTCGGTGCACGTCCGGTGATCCTGGCCGACCTGGCCACGTTCGTCCTGGCGATCGGTTGCCTGCTCGCGCTGCGGGTGTCGGAGCCGGATCCGGTGCCGTCCGGTGAGCACTGGCTTCGCGACATCACGGCCGGCGCCCGTCACCTGTTTCGCACCGTCAGCCTGCGCCAGGTCGCGATCAGCGCGATGTTAGCCACCATCGCCTTCGGCCTGAGCGAGACGGTCGCCCTATCGGTGGTCACGACCGGCCTGCATCGACCGGCCAACTTTCTCGGGGTGCTCACCTCCGGCCAGGGCCTCGGCGCGATCCTGTCCGGCCTGGCGGCAGCCCGGCTGATCCGGCAGTTCGGCGAGGGCCTGCTGATCGCGGCCGGCCTGGCAGCCGCAGCCCTGTCGTTCGTGCTCATGGTGCCGTCCGACCTGGCCTCGGTGCTGGTGGGCTTCGTGCTGATCGGTTGCAGCATTACCTGGGTGGTGGTCGGCACCGCCACCATGCTGCAACGCCGGACGCCGTCCGAACTGGTCGGCCGGGCCAACTCAGCGCTCGGCTTTCTGGTGACCACCCCGCAGACGCTGGCGATCGCCCTCGGCGCGGCCCTGGTCGCGGTCCTGGACTACCGGGTGATCCTGGCGGTGATGGCCGCGCTGCTGATCGTGGCAACCGGCTACCTGTGCACCCGGCCCGAACAGCGCCGGGCCGAGGTCGCGGTGCGCGAGCCGGCTGCCCAACCCCACTGAGAACTCGCTTGGCCTGCGGCGATAACGTCAAACGAACTACACGTTGCGCCCAGCAGGAAGAGGGACCGGACTTGGCACGCTCAGGTGGAGTCGACTGGGTGGCCGCGCAGGCTGACCTGCTGATCGAGCGGGTCGATGCCGAACCCGAACCACGAGCCATCGTCTGCGCGTCCGGGATCAGCCCGTCCGGCCCGATCCATCTGGGCAACCTTCGCGAGATCATGGTCCCGCACCTGGTCGCCGATGAGCTGCGCCGGCGCGGACGTGACTGCGTGCACGTCCTGTCCTGGGACGACTACGACCGGCTGCGCAAGGTACCGGCCGGGGTCAGTCCAGAATTTGCCAGCGAGATCGGCAAGCCGCTCACCGAGGTCGCCGATCCGTGTGGCGAGCACGCCAACTGGGCCGAGCACTTCAAGGCGCCGTTCCGGTCCGCGCTGGCCGCGATGGGCATCGACTTGCGCGAGGTCAGCCAGAGCGAGCAATACCGCAGCGGTGCCTACCGGAACCAGGTCGCCACCGCGATCGGAGCCCGGCAGCGAATCTTCGAGATCCTCGACCAGTACCGCACGCTCAAGACCGAGCAGGCCGAGTCCGATGACGATTATTTCCCTTATCGGGCCTACTGCTCGGTCTGTGGCAAGGACACCACCACGGTGCTCGACTTCGAGGCCGGCTCGGACACCTTCGGCTACCTCTGCGCCAATTGCGGCAACCGGGAATCGCGCTCGCTGGCCGATGACTTCAACGGCAAGCTGGTCTGGAAGGTCGACTGGCCGATGCGGTGGGCCTACGAGAAGGTCGACTTCGAGGCCGGCGGGGTGGACCACTCCTCCCCCGGTTCCAGCTTCACGGTTGGTTCCCAGATCGTCGCCGAGATCTTCGGCGGCCAGCCGCCGCAGTACCTGGCCTACTCCTTCGTCGGCACCCAGGGCTCGGCCAAGCTGAGCAGCTCGACCGGTGGCACGCTCACCCCGTCCGATGCCCTTGAGGTGCTCGAACCACAGCTATTGCGCTGGATCTATGCCCGCCGCCGGCCCAACCAGGCGATCACGATCGCCTTCGACCACGAGATCTACCGGCTCTACGACGAGTGGGACGCCCTGGTGCGGCGGCTGGAGCAGGGCAAGGCCACCGAGGCCGACACGCTCGGCTTCAACCGATCGGCCCGCACCGCGGCCGGCGAGCTGCCGCACACCGCGCGGCCGCTACCGTTCCGGACGCTGGCCTCGGTGCTGGACGTGGCCGGGGCAGACCCGGCGCAGACCCAGCGCATCCTCAGCTCGATCACCCCCGACCAGCCGCTGACCAGCCTGGCCGAGGTGCGGCCCCGGCTCGACCTGGCCGAGCGCTGGCTGGAGCGGTGGGCCGAGCCGGCCGACCGGACCGTGGTGCGCACCGAGCCGGACCGGCTACTGCTCGACTCGCTGGACGAGCAGCGCCAGCAAGCCCTGAGCCTGCTGCTGGCCGGACTTGCCGACAACTGGTCGCTGGACGGCCTGACCACGCTGCTCTACGGCGTCCCGAAGGTGCAGCTGGGCCTGCCGATGGACACCGCGCCCACCGCCGAGCTCAAGGCGGCCCAGCGCAGCCTGTTCGCGCTGCTGTACCGGTTGCTGGTGAGCAGCGACACCGGCCCGCGGCTGCCGACCCTGCTGCTGGCGATCGGGCCGGATCGACTGCGCCAGCTGCTTACCTGACACCACCTGCCAGCCCTCAGCGCTGGCCTGCGGGGTGCAGGGCACCGGCTGCCGGACCCGGTCGGTAGCCTGGCAAGCACCATGGACATCTTGGCGATCTGGCTCGGCAAGCTGACCTTGCTGGCCCTGCGCGCTGCCGGTCGTCGCGGCACCGCGCTGCCCGGCCTGGTCGTCGAGAAGGTGTTTCCACGCTTTCTCAGCCGCCGGCTGGCCCGGCTCAGCCAGGGCGTGGTCGTCATCAGCGGGACCAACGGCAAGACCACCACCACCAAGATGGTCGCGGCAGTGCTCGCGCAGCGCTACGAGGTGCTCACCAACGACACCGGCGGCAACTTCGTCCGGGGCTGCATCACGGCGGTGCTGCAGCAAGCGTCCTGGCTCGGTCGTAGCTCGGCCGAGGTGGCGGTCTTCGAGCTGGACGAGGCCCACGCGGTGCGGTTTTGCCAGGTGCACCGGCCGCAGCGGCTGCTGCTGCTCAACGTGCTGCGCGATCAGCTGGACCGGTTCGGCGAGATCGACACCACCGCCGGGCTGCTCGGCAAGGTGGCCGGCCAGACCACCGGTCACGTGGTGCTCAACCGGGACGACCCGCGGCTGGCGGCGCTGGCCGGCGGGCTGGCCGCGCAGGTGAGCTACTTCGGGGTGGTGCCTGAACTGCGCGAGCTGTTCCCGACCGACGAGGAGCTCTACGGCGGCCCGATCGGGCAGTCCGAGCTGCCGGCCAGCGCTGAACTGCAGGCAGTCACGCTTGGCATCACTACCGAGCTGACGCTGCGCATCGACGGTGTGGACGAGCAGATCACGCTGCGCGCCGAGGGCGCCCACAATGCTCAGAACGCTGCAGCGGCCGCCGCGCTCGCGCTCACCCTCGGCTTGTCGGCCGGCACCATCGCGACCGGCTTGCGCGCGGTCGAACCGGCTTTCGGACGCGGCCAGTCCTTCACCCTGGACGGGCGGCGGGTGGTGTTGCAGCTGGTGAAGAACCCGGCCGGTTTCCGCCAGTCGCTGCGCACCGTGGACGGCCTGCAACCGGCCAGCACGGTGATCGCCATCAACGACGACTACGCCGACGGCCGCGACCTTTCCTGGCTCTGGGACGTCGAGTTTAGCCACACTTTCATTGATGATTCCGGGCAAAGCAAGGCCGGCTGGCTGGTCACCTCGGGTACCCGGGCCGCCGACATGGCCGTCCGGCTGCACTACGACGGGCTCGGCACCGCGCTGGTCGAACCGGAGCTTGCCGCGGCGGTCGACCGGGCGATCCAGCAGGTACGTCCGGGCCAGACCGTGGTGGTTTTCGCGACCTATACCGCGATGTGGGAGCTGCACCGGGTGCTGGAACGCCGCCGTGGCCAGCAGTTGAGCGCGGCATGAACAGCGCCGCGCTCACCACGCTGACCCTGGTGCACCTGTACCCGCGCGAGATGAACATCTACGGCGACACCGGCAACGTGCTGGTGCTGCGCAAGCGGCTGCAGTGGCGCGGCCTGCACGCGAAGGTCGTTGCGGTCAGCGTCGGTGACCCGCTGCCGGTCGAGGCCGACATCGTGCTCGGCGGCGGCGGCCAGGACGCGGCGCAGGGCGAGATCGGGCAGGATTTCTTCGCCCGCCGCGACACCCTGCGTGCGATGGCCGCCGACGGTGTGGTGATGCTGGCGATCTGTGGCACCTACCAGATGCTCGGACACCAATTCCTGACCAAGGACGGCGACAAGATCGATGGCGTCGGGGTGCTGGACGTGACGACCACCGGCTCGGATACCAGGCTGATCGGCAACAACCAGGTGCAGACCCAGTGGGGCCGGCTGGTCGGCTTCGAGAACCACAGCGGGCTGACCGACCTGGGGCCGACCGCATCCCCGCTCGGCAGCACGCTGGCCGGTCGCGGCAACAACGGCACCGACCTGACCGAGGGCGCGGTCCGCGACAACGTGTTCGGGACCTACCTGCACGGGCCGGTGCTGGCCAAGAGCCCGGCCTTCGCCGACGAGCTGCTGCGCCGTGCCCTCGACCGCCGAGGTGTGCAGAATGCCCTTCAACCATTGGACGATTCTCTCGAGCTGGCGGCCGCCGAGACGGCCTCGAAGCGGCCCCGATGAGGTCGCTGCGCCGGGCGGGGCTGGCAGCTCTGGTAGCTCTGTTGGCCGGCGTGTTGCTGACCGGTTGCCGGGCCGGATCGGCCAACCAGTCGCCGTCCTCACCGTCCTCCCAACCGGCCGGCCTGGGCGGTGGCGGCGGCGAGCAGACCAGTCCGAGCACCGCGCCGCGCAGCACCATCCTGACCACGCCGCAGCCCAGCCTGAGCACCCCGAACGGGGTCAAGGAGGCGGACGGCAGTTGCCCCTACATCTCCGACCAAGCCTTCGCTGACGGTGAGGGTGACCGGGTTGGCCGGGTCACCGTGTTGCAGAGCAAGCCGGTCGGCTGCCGGTTCTACTTCCAGTACGACTCGTCGGTGGTGATCGGCGAGATCGACGTCGAGGTGTTCGGCACCGCGACCCAGGCCTACAACGCGATGGTGCTCTCGGCCAAGGGCCATCCCGAGGTGCAGTCCGACCCCGCGATCGGTGCCGGTGCGGTCGCCTTTCAACGCGACCTGCAGGGCGCCAAGACCTGGCAGTGCGTCTTCGCCAAGGGCACCTCGGTGGTCACCGTGCGGACCCGCCAGCCATACCCTGCACTGAACGCGCTCAACCTCGCCAGACAGATAGCCCCGAAAATCCGCTGAAAATGATAGGAGAATTACCCGTGTCTGCAACCCAGACGGCCACTCTGCACACCTCGGCCGGCGACATCAAGATCAACCTGTTCGGCAACCACGCACCCAAGACCGTGGCCAACTTCGTCGAGCTGGCTACCGGCGCCAAGGAGTGGACCGACCCGCGCACCGGTCAGAAGTGCACCGGCAACCTCTATGACGGCACCGTCTTTCACCGGGTGATCGACAACTTCATGATCCAGGGCGGCGACCCGCTCGGCCGGGGCACCGGTGGCCCGGGCTACCAGTTCGCCGACGAGTTCCACCCGGAGTTGAGCTTTGACCGTCCCTACCTGTTCGCGATGGCGAATGCCGGACCGAACACCAACGGCAGCCAGTTCTTCATCACCACCACCAAGACCCCGCACCTGAATTTCAAGCACACCATCTTCGGTGAGGTCGCCGACGCCGACGGCCGGGCAGTGGTGGATTCGATCGGCACCACCAAGACCGGGGCAGGTGACCGTCCGCTGGTCGATGTCACCATCAACTCGGTAACTATCGGCGACGCTTAGCCGTTAGATCGTCATGCAGCCGACGCAACCGCCCGCCGGTCAGGATCCGTACTACGGTTTCGCCGGGTGTTACCGGCACCCGGACCGGCTTACCGGCGTGCGGTGCGTCCGCTGCGACCGGCCGATCTGCCCGGAATGCCAGCACCAGGCCTCGGTCGGGTTCCAATGCCCGGACGATGTGCGGGCCGGCCGGGCCTCGGCACGACGTGGCCGAACGGTGGTCGGTGCGGCCGTCCAGGACGGGCCGCCGCTGGTCAGCTACAGCCTGATCGGGCTCAACGTGCTGGCCTATGTGCTGACCGCGATCAGCCCGGGAGGCACGCTGGCTGACAACTCGCACAGCAAGCTGTTTGACCAGTGGGTGCTCTGGCCGCTGGCGGTCGGCCAGAACCACGATTACCTGCGGCTGATCAGCTCGGCATTCCTGCACATCGGTCCGCTGCACATCCTGCTGAACATGTTCGCGCTGTACCTGATCGGCCCGGCGCTGGAGCAGGTGCTCGGTCGCTGGCGGTTCCTGTCGCTCTACCTGCTGGCCGCCCTCGGTAGCTCGGTGCTGTGCCTGCTGTTCGATCCGATCAATTCCGCCTCGGCAGGCGCTTCCGGCGCGATCTTCGGCCTGTTCGCGGCCGCCCTGTTGCTGTCCAAGCGGGTGGGCTTCAACACCACCTCGCTGCTGATCACGGTCGGGATCAACTTCATCTTCACCTTCAGCGTCCCCGGCATCTCCAAGCTCGGCCACATCGGCGGCTTCATCGCCGGCGGCCTTGCCACCCTGGGCCTGATGGGTTGGACGTTGCAGCGCCGGTCGCTGGGTAAGCAGCTTCTGCAGGTTCAGCTCGCCAGCCTGATCGGGTTGCTGGTGCTGCTGCTGGGCCTGACGATCTGGCGAACCGAGCGGATTCACAGTCAATTGGCAACATTGGTGAACGGCTCGGCAGCCCGCGTGACGATGCCGGTTTCTGCCATGCCGGATCGCAGCGTTTTCGAGGTCGCTTCGTCCACAGTGTGGACGGCGCTGGGGAGAACTACACCGGTGTAATCACAGGCGTGGAAGAACCTGTGGATAACCGATCGCTAGCGCCAGCGGACGGCCATTCCCAACCCGACCACCAGGAACCCGAAGCCGACCGCGAAGTTCCAGCTACCCAGGCTGTTCATGAACGGGATGCTCTCGGCGGCCATGTAGTACACGACGATGTAGGCCAAGCCGAGCACCAGGAAGGCAGCCATCACGATCGGATACCAGCTGGCGCTGGGCTTGGCGACCTTGCCGGATTGCGAGGCCGACAGCGCGGCCGGCGTCGGCGAGTAGCTGGTCTTCTTGCGGACCTTGGACTTCGGCACTGCGGATCTCCTTTGGTGGCCGGTCAGGGCTGGCTGGCCCAACGGCGTGCTGAGCACCGATGATAGGCGGCGGAGGCGGCCGATAACGGTGCGGTTAGCGTAATCATCGCAGTTGCCGTAGGCAGCCGCGGTATCCACGCGAGGGAGTGGCCGGTAATGGGCGAGCGGATCAGGGCACTGGCCGCCTCGCTGCGCCCGGATCGGCGGGGCCTCTGGCCGACGCTGGTGCCGGTGGTGGCGCTGCTCGCCGGCCTGCTCGCCGCCACGACTGCCCACACCGCGCACGGCACCGACCTGCGCTCGGCCGGCCGGACCGATGTCGCCGACCTGATCCGGCGGGCCGAGGCGAGGGTGGCTACCCAGAACGTCCAGGTCCAGCAGTTGCAACGCGACGTCGCCGCCGCGACCAGCCAGATTGCCCAATCCGATCAGACCATCGCCGGTATCGATGCCGGTGCCGCGCCGCTGCGGGTACCGGCCGGCCTGGTTGCGATGACCGGGCCGGGGCTGCGCCTGACCCTGGACGACGCGCACCCGGCCCAGCAGCCCACCGACCCGCTGGCGGCCAACGCGATCGTCGTCCACCAGTCCGATATGCAGGCGGCGGTGAACGCCTTCTGGGCCGGCGGTGCGGAGGCGGTGATGGTGATGGATCAGCGGCTGGTGCAGACCAGCGCGGTTCGCTGCGTGGGCAACACGCTGCTCCTGAACGGCCGGGTCTACTCACCGCCATTTAGCATTGCGGCTATCGGGCCGGCCGAGCAGATGCGCAGCGCGCTGGAGCGATCGGCCGGATTGCGCCAGTACCGCAAGGACGCCAGCACGTATGGTCTCGGTTATGACCTGTCCGAGCAGGATCGGGTCAACGTACCTGCCTATGACGCGCCGATCGGGCTGAGCTACGCCTCGGCCGGTGGCTGAGGGCCGGTGACCGCACCGGTCGAGCAACGGATGGGACCGCAGGGATGAGCGAGCAGAGCAGGGGCGGCTGGGACTTCTCGCCCGCCGCGGCCAGTCCGCCGGGCGGCCTCGGCAACCGCGTCCCCGGCAGCCGCGTCCCTGACCCGGTCCCGCCGGTCGGGCCAGCCGGTCGCCGTCCCGGTCGTCCCGGTGGCTTCGCTCGGACGCTGCTGCGCGGCTTCGGCCAGACCCTGATCACGGTCGGGCTGGTCCTGCTGCTGTTCGTGGTCTACGAGGTCTGGGTATCCAACCTGTTCGCCGACCGCAAGCAACATCAGGTGCATCAGCAACTGGCCACCGAGTGGAAGCAGGGCCAGGATCCGCTGCGCGGCGAGGACAAGCTGAACCTGCCGATCGGTAAGCAGGTGGTGTTGCCGGTCGGTGACGGCTTCGCCAACCTCTACATCCCCCGGTTCGGCAAGGACTTCGTCAAGACCGTGGTGCAGGGCACCGATGACACCAGCCTCAATGTCGGCCCCGGCCACTACGTCAACAGCCAGTTGCCCGGCCAGATCGGCAACTTCGCCGTCGCCGGGCACCGGGTCGGCAAGGGCGAGCCGTTTCTCAACCTCGACCAGCTTCGTCCGGGCGACAAGATCGTGGTGCAAACAGCCAGTAACTGGTACATCTACACCATGCTCGGTGACCAGAGTGCCTACGCCGCAGCGCTGAAGCTGACCAGCGCTTCAGCTCGCTCTCGCGCGATCGAGGCCGCGCTGAGCGCGCCTGACAGCCAGGGCGTGCCCGGCCGCGAGATCGTTGCGCCGTCGGCGGCGCAGGTGATCGCCCCGGTGCCCGACCACCCGGACGAGACGCCGACCCGGGCGATGCTGACGCTGACCACCTGCCATCCCAAGTACACCGCCAACCAGCGAATGATCGTGCACGCGGTGCTGTCCAGATCGGTACCGAACAAGGGATCTGGCCTACCTAAGGAACTATCCGGGGGGACGCTCTAAGCATGTACACCTGGATCTGGCGGCACCTACCCGGCAGCACCGGCCTGCGAATGTTGCAAGCATTGCTGCTGATCGCGCTGGTCAGCGCGTTGTTGCTGTTCGTCGTCTTCCCGTTCGTCGAGCCACGGCTACCGGCCAACCCGATCACCGGGCCCGGCACGGTCAGCCAGTAGGAGCTACCGATGCCCGCCAAACCCTGCCGGATCCTGGTCGTCGACAACTACGACAGCTTCGTCTACAACCTGGTGCAGTACCTGGCCCAGCTCGGCGCCGAGGTCACCGTCCGTCGCAACGACGCGATCGGCGCCGATGAGCTGGCCGCTGCCGAGGTCGATGGGGTGCTGATCTCGCCGGGACCAGGGACGCCGGAGCAGGCCGGGGTGAGCATGGCGATGGTCGCCGAGGCAGCCCGGCTGCAGGTGCCGCTGTTCGGGGTGTGCCTGGGCCACCAGGCGATCGGCGCGGTGTTCGGTGGCGTGGTCGAGCGGGCCCCGGAGTTGCTGCACGGCAAGACCAGCGAGGTCGAGCACGACGGCGCCGGGGTGCTGGCCGGGTTGCCGGTGCCCTTCACCGCCACCCGATACCACTCGCTGGCAGTACGGGCCGACACGCTGCCGGACGAGATCGAGGTGACCGGCTGGACCGCGTCCCGGGTGGTGATGGCGATGCGCCATCGCAGCCTGCCGATCGACGGGGTGCAGTTCCATCCGGAATCGGTGCTGACCCAGGGTGGTCACCGGATGCTGGCCAACTGGCTGACCAGGTGCGGCGCGAGCATCGATTGGGACCGGGTGGCCGTGCTCGGCGCCGAACTGGACACGCTACGCACCCAGGCCTTCACCACCGCCTTGTAGCCGTCAGAGCAGCGGGGACGCAAGCGCGGAGTTGGCGGCGGCGACCGCCTCGCCGGTCCGGATGAACTCCACGGTCGCCTCGATCTCAGGCGACAGGTACCGGTCCGGGCCGGGGCCGGCCACCTGCTCGCGCAACGCCGCGAGCACCGCGCCGGTCGCCGGGCCAGGCTGTAGCGGCGCGCGCAGGTCGAGTGCGCGGGCCGCCGACAGCAGCTCGATGGCCAGTACCCGGCGCAGCCCGTCGATCGAGCGGCGCAGCTTGCGGGCCGCCGACCAGCCCATCGACACGTGGTCCTCCTGCATCGCCGAGGACGGGATCGAGTCCACCGAAGCCGGCACCGCCAGCCGCTTGAGCTCCGACACGATCGCGGCCTGGGTGTACTGGGCGATCATGTGGCCTGAATCCACCCCGGCGTCGGAGGCCAGGAAGGCCGGCAGGCCACGCGAGCGCGCCACGTCCAGCAGCCGGTCGGTCCGGCGCTCGGACATGCTGGCCAGGTCGGCCACCGGGATCGCCAGGAAGTCGAGCTCGTAGGCCACCGGGGCGCCGTGGAAGTTGCCGTTGGATTCCACCCGCCCGTCCGGGGTGACCACCGGGTTGTCCACCGCCGAGCGCAGCTCGTAGCCGGCCACCAGCCGGGCATGGGCCAGGGTGTCCCGGCCGGCGCCGGCGACCTGCGGGGCGCACCGCATCGAGTAGGCGTCCTGGACGTAGGTGCAGTCCGGGCCGGCGTGCGAGGCCACGATCGGTGACTCGGCCAGCAGCGCGCGCAGGTTGGCCGCGGCCAGCGCCTGGCCCGGTTGCGGGCGCAGCTGGTTGAGGTCCTCGGCGAACACCCGAGCGGTGCCGAGCATTGCCTCGATCGACATGGCCGCGGTGAGATCGGCGGTGCGCAGCAGCAACTCGAAGTCCGCGCAGGCCAGCAGCAGCTGGCCGAGCATCCCGTCGGTGCCGTTGATCAGCGCCAAACCCTCCTTCTCGGCAAGGGTGATCGGCTGCAGGCCCGCATCGGCCAGTGCCTCGGTGGCCGGCCGCAGCACGCCGTCGCGGTCGCGCACCTCGCCCTCGCCGATCAGCGCCAGCGCCACGTGCGACAGCGGCGCGAGGTCCCCCGAGCAGCCCAGCGAGCCGTACTCGCGCACCACCGGGGTGAGCCCGGCATTGAGCAGGCCGGCCAGAGCCTGTGCGGTAACGACCTGGACGCCGGTGCGACCGGTGGCCAGCGTCGACAGCCGCAGCAGCATCATCGCCCGGATCACCTCGCGCTCGACCTCGGGCCCGGAGCCGGCCGCGTGCGACCGGATCAGCGAGCGTTGCAGCTGAGCGCGCAGGTCGGTGGGGATGTGCTTGGTGGCCAGCGCGCCGAAGCCGGTCGAGATCCCGTAGTGCGGTTCGCTGTCGTCGGCCAGCGCCTCGACGATCCGGCGGGATTCGGCGATGGCAGCCAGCGTCTGCGGGCTCAGCTCGACCGGCGCGCCGGCCCTCGCGACGGCCACCAGCTCGGCTTCGGAAACGGGGCCGAGGCCCACCGACGTCGTTGTCATATGGCCATCCTGCCGCAGCCGGACCGCTGCTTGCGACCGGCTCCGTGACGAGCCGTCCGGCCGTCCGGCCACAAGAGTTGTCACGTCTGTTAGTTACGAATTGTCCGTTGGCGGCGTACGGTGAAATTGATTGCTAAATGAAACTATCTCGGCCAGCTAGCTCCCGGAACCAGCTCGCCAGCAAGGAGGGCGATCATGACCCAGACTCCCGTCCGATCGGTGCCCGGCCCGGTGCTCGATTACCCCGCCAGCAGGGGTGATTGCCCGTTCGATCCGCCGGCGGACTATCACCGCGCAGGCCCAGCGGCCAGGGTCCGGTTGTGGGACGGCAGCACCCCTTGGCTGATCACCAGCTACGCCGACGTCCGCGCGGTCCTGGGCGACCGCCGGTTCAGCGCGGACAACACCCTGCCGAACTTCCCGTTCGTCTCGGCCTCGGCAGCAGCGGCGGGGCTGCAGAATCGCAGTTTCATCCGGATGGACGACCCGCAACACCAGCGCCTGCGCCGGATGCTCACCGGGGACTTCCGGGTGCGCCGGATCGCTGAGCTAGCGCCCCAGATCTCCCAGATCGTCGACGAGCTGCTGACCGCGATGATCGGGGCTGGCCCACCGGCCGACCTGGTTGCCGACTTCGCGCTGCCACTGCCCTCGCTGGTGATCTGCCTGCTGCTCGGGGTGCCCTATGCCGAGCACGCCTTCTTCCAGGAGCGCAGCCGGACGCTGCTCGATCACAATTCCGAGCCGGCGGCCGCCCGGCAGGCCAACACCGAGCTGTCGGGCTACCTCGCCGACCTCGCCGGTCGCAAGGCGGTCGAGCCGGACTCCGGATTGCTCAGCGAACTGGTGCACGAGCACGAGCTGACCGGCGAGATCAGTCGGGACGAGACCACCCAGATGGCCCGGCTGCTGCTGATCGCCGGGCACGAGACCACCGCGAACATGACCGCGCTGGCCACCCTGACCCTGCTGAGCAATCCGGCCCAGCTCAGCCAGCTCAAGGCCGAGCCGGCGCTGATCCCGGCCGCGATCGAGGAGCTGCTGCGCTACCTGAGCATCGTGCACGGCGGGATCGCGAGGCTGGCAACCGAGGACGTCCAGCTGGCCGAGGTGCTGGTTCGGGCCGGTGACGGCGTGCTGTGCATGATCAACGTCGCCAACCGCGATCAGCAGGAATTCGGTGCTGACAACGAGTTGGACCTGCAGCGCGATGCCCGCCATCACCTGGCCTTCGGCTACGGGGTGCACCAGTGCCTCGGGCAGCCGCTGGCCCGGTTGGAACTGCACATCGCGTTGGCCGAACTGCTGCGCCGGCTGCCGAACCTGGCGCTGGCCCGTCCGATCACCGGGCTTGCCTTTCGGGAGGAGATGGTGGTCTACGGCGTGCACGAGCTGCCGGTCAGCTGGTAGCCAATCGCTGAACGGGTAGTTTCGAACCATGAAGGCTGCCGTCGCTGAGCGTCCGGGCGATCCCGAGGTGCTCTCGCTGACCGAGGTGCCCGACCCTGAGCCCGGTCCCGGCGAGGTGCTGATCGAGGTTGCGGCCACCGCGGTGAACCGGGCCGACCTGCTGCAGCGCGCCGGCAACTACCCGCCGCCGGCCGGCGCCTCACAGATCATCGGCCTGGAATGCAGCGGCCAGATCGCCCAGCTCGGGGACGGCGTGACCGGCTGGCAGGTCGGCGATGAGGTGTGCGCGCTGCTGGCCGGCGGCGGCTATGCCGAGCTGGTGTGCGTGCCGGCCGTCCAGCTGATGCGGGTACCGGCCGGGCTGGATCTGATCAGCGCGGCAGCGTTGCCCGAGGTAACCTGCACGGTCTGGTCGATGGTTTTCGACAGCCTGCCAGCCGCCCAGCTCTCGATCGGTGAGAGCTTCCTGTTGCACGGGGGCAGTTCCGGTATCGGGACGATGGCGATCCAGCTGGCAGCCGCGCGCGGGGCGCGGGTGTTTGCCACCGCCGGCACCGACCTGAAGGTTCAGGCCTGCCGCGATTACGGCGCGGACGTGGCGATCAACTATCGAACCGCTGATTTTGTCGAGGTGATTGCGGCCGAAACCGGCGGCCAGGGGGTGGACGTCATCCTGGACACGGTCGGCGCGAAGTACCTCACCGGCAACCTGAAGTCGCTGGCCACCGGTGGGCGGCTGGCCGTGATCGGGATGGTGGGCGGCGCGGTCGGTGAGCTGAACATCGGCCTGCTGCTGGCCAAGCGGGCAACCATTCACGCCGCCGGCCTGCGCGGGCGCCCGGTGGAGCAGAAGGCCGCGATCGTGGCCGGTACCGAAGCCCACGTCTGGCCGCTGATCGAGGACGGCCTGGTCCGACCGGTGATTGATCGGGTGCTGCCGCTGGCCGATGCTGCCGAGGCGCACCGGATCGTCGAGGCCAGCACCCATATCGGCAAGATCGTGCTGAGCGTTCGATGAACGACTTCGAGCTCGCGGTACAGCTGGCGCGCTATCTAGGACAGGATGTGGAGATGACTTCGGCGGAGGACAACCAGCCGTCCGGCTCGGACGGCACGGACGGCACGGACGGCGGGGAGCAGATCCTGCTGGTCGGCAAGCCTGGCCCGGCCGGTAGCGAGGGCGAACCGGCCGATGACAGCGCCGACGTGATGTCGCAGGTCGAGCAGCCGGCCAAGGTGATGCGGATCGGCACCATGATCAAGCAGCTGCTCGAAGAGGTCCGCGCGGCCCCGTTGGACGAGGCTGGTCGGGTTCGGCTGCGCGAGATCCACCGGTCCTCGATAAAGGAGCTCGAAGAAGGTTTATCCACTGATCTTCGGGAAGAACTCGATCGGTTGACGCTGCCCTTCGATGACCACAGCGTGCCTAGCGAGGCCGAATTGCGGATCGCGCAGGCCCAGCTGGTGGGCTGGTTGGAAGGGCTGTTCCACGGCATCCAGACCGCGCTGTTCGCCCAGCAGATGGCCGCCCGCGCTCAGCTGGAGCAGATGCGCGGCCGGGCGCTGCCCGGCCAGATCGGGCCTGGCCCGGTGATTGCCGGAATGCCCGGACAGGATGGTTCCGGTCACGGCACCGGGCAGTACTTGTAGCCAGCGACAATCAGCTTCAGGACGTGCCGAGCAGCGTCCAGATCAGCTTGGCGACCGCGTCCTCGTCGTTGCTCTCAGCCAGCACGGTGCCGGCTGCCGCCCGGGCTGACGGGTGGGCGTTGGCTACCGCGAACGAGGCACCTGCCCACAGCAGCATCGGCACGTCATTGGGCATGTCGCCGACCGCGGCGACCTGATGCCGGTCGATGCCGTGCGCGGCGGCCAGCGCGGCCAGGCCGGAGGCCTTGGTAATGCCGGGTGCCGAGATTTCCACCAGCGGCGAATGCCCTGAGCGGGTAACGGTGACCAGCTCACCGACCAGGCTCTCGACGGCGTCCATGAACTCGTCGGCGGCCATGCCGCGGGCCTTTGCCAGCAGCTTGATGGTGGAGGTTGCCTGCGTCGTTGAGGTGGCATCGAGCAGTTCGGACAGCTCGGCCACCTTGGCCTCGGGCAGCGGCCGGCCGTTACGGTCGGTGGCCGGTGAGATGTCCCAGTCGTGCCGGTAGCTCGGCTCGTAGGCGAAGTCCAGTCCCTGCTCCAGGCCGAAGGCGACGCCGGGAATGGTGGCACGCAGGACGTCGGTGACCTGGTTGAGCAACTCCACCTCGATCGGATGGCTGTTCAGCACGGTTTCAGTGTGCAGGTCGTAGGTGATCGCGCCGTTCGCGCCGACCGCGATGCCGCGGTGCCCGGTGGCATCGGCCACCTCGTGCAGCCAGCGTGGTGGCCGGCCGGTGACGAAGGCGATGGTCAGGCCGGCCTGTTCGGCGGCGGCCAGCGCTTGCCGGGTCGCGTCGCTGACGGTGTTGTCGCTGCGCAGCAGGGTGCCGTCCAGGTCGCTGGCCAGCATCCGGAACGCCGGTTTGGCCGCCTGCTGCGAGGACGTCACTTCGGTGCGGTGAGCAGTTCGCGTCCACCCAGCCACGGCCGCAGCGCTTGCGGGACGTAGACCGAACCGTCGGGCTGCTGGTGATGATCGAGCAGGCAGGCGATGGTGCGGGCGATGGCGCACAGGGTGCCGTTCAGGGTGGCCACCGGGGCGAGCTTGCCGTCCGCGCCGCGGCTGCGGATGTTGAGCCGGCGGGCCTGGAAGGTCGTGCAGTTCGACGTCGAGGTCAGCTCGCGGTAGGCGCCCTGGGACGGGAACCAGGCTTCGATGTCGAACTTGCGGGCGGCGCTGGAGCCGAGGTCGCCGGCGGCCACGTCGATCACCCGGTAGCTGAGTTCCAATGAGTCGAGGAATTCCCGTTCCCAGCCGAGCAGCCGCTCGTGCTCGGCCAGCGCCTCGTCCGGGTGGACGTAGCTGAACATCTCGACCTTGTCGAACCAGTGCACCCGGATGATGCCCTTGGTGTCCTTGCCGTAGCTGCCGGCCTCGCGGCGGAAGCAGGAGGAGAACCCGGCGTAGCGCAGCGGCAGGTCATCGGCCGGCAGGATCTCATCGGCGTGGAAGCCGGCCAGCGCCACCTCGGAGGTGCCGACCAGGTACAGGTCGTCCTCGGCCAGCCGGTACACCTCGCTGGCGTGCGCCCCGAGGAAGCCGGTGCCTTCCATGGTCTCGGGCTTGACCAGCGCCGGTGCGATCACCGGGGTGAAGCCGAGCGTGTCAGCCTTGGCCATCGCCAGGTTCACCAGCGCCAGTTCCAGCTGCGCGCCGACGCCGGTCAGGAAGTAGAACCGGGCGCCGGACACCTTGGCGCCCCGCTCGGTGTCGATGGCCTTGAGCGAGTTGCCTATTTCCAGGTGGTCACGGGGGTTCGCGACGGCCGGCGGGGTGCCGACGGTGGCCAGGGTGATGAAGTCGTCCTCACCACCGGGCGGAGCTTCCGGCGCGGCGATGTTGGGTACCGCCAGGTGGGCCAGCCGCAGCGCCTGCTCGGCTTCGGCCTGCTCGGCTTCGGCTTGCTTGACCGTGCCGGACAGCTCCTTGGCGCGCTGCAGGATTGCCGGCCGGTCCTCAGCACTTGCCTGGCGCACCGAGTTGCTGATGGCCTTCTGCTCGGCGCGCAGCGAGTCGGCGGCCGCGATCGCGGCCCGGCGGGCTTCGTCGGCGGCCAGCAACGCGTCCACGTACGACTCGTCGGCACCGCGAGCCCGTTGGGAGGCGCGGACCAGGTCAGGGTTGTCTCGCACGATGCGCAGATCGATCACATGACCACGATATCGGCACCGCGCAGGTCCTTTGGCTACCCGGCGATCGGGCCGTTTCGGCAGGCACCCACGACACGCTGGTGTTAAAAGCCGGTGAAGACTTGCCTAAGCGTGAGAGGTCGTGAATCGTTCGCGATGTGCACGATGCCACCCTGTTGTTCATCGTTGTGATCACCGCTCTCACCTTTGATTTCACCAACGGTTTTCACGACACCGCCAACGCCATGGCGACCTCGATAGCAACCGGGGCGCTCAAGCCGAAGGCCGCCGTCGCGCTGTCGGCCGTACTAAACCTGGCCGGTGCTTTCCTGTCGGTCAAGGTGGCCGCGACCATCGCCAGCGGGATCGTCGCCTCGACGGCGATCACCCTGCCGATCGTGTTCGCCGGCCTGCTCGGCGCGATCGTCTGGAACCTGCTGACCTGGTCGCTCGGGCTGCCGTCCTCGTCCTCGCACGCGCTGATCGGTGGGGTGATCGGCGCGACCATGGTGTCGGCCGGCACCTCGGCCGTGCACGGTCACTCGATCGTGGCCAAGGTGGTGGTGCCTGCGGTGCTCTCGCCGATCATCGCCGGGCTGGTCGCGCTGCTGGCCACCAAGCTCGCCTACCGGGTGGCGCAGCCGGACGAGCGACCCAAGAGCCACCGGTACTTCCGCTACGGCCAGCTCGCCTCGGCCTCGCTGGTCTCGCTGGCGCACGGGACGAACGACGCGCAGAAGACGATGGGCGTGATCACGCTGGCGCTGATCGCCGATCACCGGCTCGGTGCCAAGGCCGATCCGCCGGCCTGGGTGATCATCGCCTGCGCGGTGGCGATCGCGGCCGGTACCTACCTGGGCGGCTGGCGAGTGATCCGGACGATGGGTCACCGGCTGACCCATATCGAGCCACCGCAGGGCTTCACGGCCCAGACCGCGGCGGCCGCGGTGCTGCTGACCGCGACCCAGGGTGGCCTGCCGCTGTCGACCACCCACATCACCTCGGGTGCGGTACTCGGCTCCGGTGCCGGTCGAGCCGGATCCAAGATCCGCTGGCGGGTGGCCGGCTCGATGGTGGTGGCCTGGGTGCTGACGCTGCCGGCCGCCGCGCTGGTCGCTGCCGGCATCGGCCTGGTGGTCGACGGCGGTGGCTCGGTACAGGTGATCATCGTGGCCGCGATCGCCTGCCTGGCCCTGCTCGGTGTCTGGCGCTGGTCGCATCGAAACCCGGTGACCGCCGAGAACGTCAATGACTATTCCGATCCGGACCTGGCACTGCGCGAGCTAGCCCGGCCGGTGCAGCAGAAGGTGGGCTGAAGGGTGAGCAGCTACCTCGACCTGACCACGCTACGCAACGTCGTGGTGGTGGCGCTGATCGCCGGACTCGGCATCACGCTGCTGTTCTCGGTGGCGGTCCGGGCACTGGTCACCGCCGACGAGCATCCCGACGTCGCCGCCGGCCAGCGGCTGATCGCGGTCGGCTGCCTGCTGGTGGTGCTGGCCGGCGTCGCGGTCGGGCTCTGGGCGGTGCTGGCGAAGTAGCCGGCCCGGGTTGCTTGCTTGCGATGGCTACAGTGTCCAGCGTGACCGACAGCGACCGGCTTCCGATCAAGATGCTGCATGACCGCGTGCTGGTGAAGGTCTCGATCGAAGAGGGTGAGCGGCGCTCGTCCGGCGGCATCCTGATCCCGGCCACCGCGCAGGTGGCCAAGCGGCTGATCTGGGGCGAGGTGCTGGCGGTCGGCAACCACGTCCGCTCGATCGAGGTTGCCGATCGGGTGCTGTTCAGCCCGGACGACCGGCACGAGGTAGAGATCTCCGGTGAGGACTACCTGCTGCTGCGCGAGCGGGACGTGCACGCGGTGGCCGCGCAGCGGGTGGAATCCAACACCGGCCTGTACCTGTAAGGCCGCCTGCGATCGAGGCGGCCTTCGATCGAGGCGGCCTGCGATTGGGATTAGGGCGTCCCGTGCTGGGTAATCTTGGCCAGCCAGGCGGCCGCGTCGTCGTAGTCGGCGTCGGCGCAGCCGGTCAGCACGGCTGACTGGCTACCGTCCTCGCGGCGGTAGGACCCGAGGTAACGCACGCTCGCGCAGACCCGATACAGCGCTGCCAGCGCGTCGGCTACCCGCTGGTCGGCCAGGTGCCCCTCGCAGTCGATCGAGAAGCAGTACTGGCCGATCCGGCCTTTGGTCGGGCGCGACTCGATCCGGGTCAGGTTGATGCCCCGGCTGGCGAACTCGGTGAGGATCTGCAGCAGCGCGCCGGAATGGTCCTCGCGCAGGTAGGTCACCAGCGTGGTGCGATCGTTGCCGGTCGGCGGCGGCGCGGGCTGCGGACGTCCCAGCAGGACGAACCTGGTGACCGCGCCCTGGTTGTCGGCGATGTCGTTGGCCAGGGTGGCCAGCCCGTACAGCTCGGCGGCGCCGGCCGGTGCGATCGCCGCGTCGTAGTGGCCGGCCGCGACAGCCTGCGCGCCGCCCGCGGTGGAGCCGACCAGGGCCACCTCGGCGGCCGGCAGCTCGGACAGCAGGTAGCGGCGGACCTGGGCTTCGGCGTGCGGGTGGGTGGCCACCGTCCGGACCTGGCCGAGGGCGGTACCGGGCCGGGCCATCAGGTCGAAGACCACCGGCAGGAAGGTCTCGGCCAGGATCATCAGCGACTGCTCACCGGCCAGCGCGTCCAGGGTGGCCGGCACCGCGCCCTCGACGGAATTCTCCAGTGGCACCACCGCCGCGTCGACCTCGCCGTGGTGCAGCGCGTCGATCGCCTGGGTCACGCTGGCATAACCAACGAGCTCCGGCTGCTCGTCCGGGCTCGGCCGGGGTGCTGAGTCCAGGAACTGCTGAGCCGCTGCGTGCGCGAAGGTACCGGCCGGTCCGAGGAAGGCGTAGCGAGGCGACACCCAGCCAGCATAGTTCGCCTACGGCCCCGAGCTGCCCGCGAGCAAAGGCGATTGCAGCGGATTTATCGGGTCATTGCCGCCTTCGCGGCCTGTTCTTCCTCTGGTGACAGCGAATGCTCGGCAACCCCGCGAGTCATCGACTTGGCATACAGCCGGGTATCGGAGCTGCCCGCGATCGAGGTCAGCAGGATCCCGCTGCCCTGCTCGTCCAGGATCGCCAGCGAGAAGGACAGCCGGCCGCCGAGGTCGTCGAAGGCGTCGTAGCGGACGAGGGCCACCCGGCTGAGCACCGAGCTCACCGAACGGGTCACGCTCTGCACAGCCTCGGCCACCTGCGCGCGTTCGGTGCCGAACTCCGCGCGCATCACCGCGACCGCGGTAGTGAGATCCTGCTGCAGTTCCAGGATGTCCTTGCGCACCGCCTCGCTAGCTGCCATGTGCTTGTCGGCCAGCTCACCGATGGTCTCGCGACCGGACTTGCCGCGCGACAGCAGGGCTACCGACCGGCGTAGTTTGCCTAGTGTTCGCAAGGCTAAAGTGCCGGTACCGAAGCCGGCAAGGCCGAAGCAGACAGCGGCGATCGCGAGCCAGTTATTCATCCGGCTCAGCCTATGGCCTGCCCAGGCCGCTACCGGTCAGGACACGACCGCGACCGGGGGCTGGTCAAAGCGGGGTGAATCTCGACGGCAGAATAGTCAGCGATGACCACCTTTCTCGCCGCCTTCGGGATCGCCTTCGGGGCGGTGCTGCTGGTCGAACTCCCCGACAAGACCTTGGTGGCGACCCTGGTGCTGTCGACGAAGTACCGGCCACGACCGGTACTGGCCGGGGTCGCGGTAGCCTTCGCGGTCCAGTGCGTGATCGCGGTGACCGCGGGCGGGTTGCTGCACCTGCTGCCACGCCGAGGGCTGGAGGGCATCGTCGCCGCACTGTTCGCCTTCGGAGCGCTGCTGCTGTTTCGGGAGAGCCGCAACGGCGATGACTCCGAGGACGTGCTGGAGTCCGAGGTCGGGGCAGCCGTTGCGGACGGGACGGAGCTGACCGGTCGGCGGATCTTCGCGGTGTCCTTCGGGGTGCTGTTCGCCGCCGAGTGGGGCGACGCCTCGCAGCTGGCCACCGCCGGCCTGGTCGGCAGGTACGGCGAACCGGTCGCGATCGGGCTCGGTGCTTTCGTGGCGCTGGTCGGAGTCGCCGCGCTGGCGGTGGCGCTCGGCAAGGTGATCCTGCAACGAGTGCCGCTCAACCTGATCCACCAGCTCGCTGCGCTGCTGTTCGCGGTGTTCGCGGTGATCGCCGGGGTGGCCGCGATCCGGGGCTGACCGCGGCGCGGTCTCGCGGCTGGACTACCTGACATCGATGGTCGGGATAACCTCTGTCGCATGACTGTTCGGCTTCGTCCCACGCTGGCCGCGCTGCCGGCATACGTCCCAGGCAAGAGCGTCCCCGGCGCGATCAAGCTTGCCAGCAACGAGAATTCCTACGGCCCGCTGCCGCACGTGCTGGATCGGATCGCCGAGGCAGCGGCCGGCGCCAATCGCTATCCCGACACCAATTCGACCGCGCTGATGACCGCGCTGGCCGGCAAGTTCGGAGTCGGGGTGGACCAGTTGGTGGTTGGCTGCGGCTCGGTGTCGCTGTGCCAGCAGCTGGTGCTGGCGACCGCCGGCGAGGGCGATGAGGTGATGTTCGGCTGGCGCTCGTTCGAGGCGTACCCGATCATCACCGCGATCGCCGGGGCCAGCGCGGTGCAGGTGCCGCTGGCCGAGCAGGTGCACGACCTGCCGGCGATGGCCGCCGCGATCACCGAGCGGACCCGGCTGATCTTCGTCTGCAACCCGAACAACCCGACCGGGACGGTGGTGTCCAGTGCCGCGCTGACGGGCTTTCTCGACCAGGTTCCGGCCAACGTCCTGGTGGTGCTGGATCAGGCCTACACCGAGTTCATCACTGACGACTCAGTGATCGACGGCATCAGCCTGCTGGGCCGGTACCCGAACCTGATCGTGCTGCAGACGTTCTCGAAGGCCTACGGCCTGGCCGGCCTTCGGATCGGCTACGGGATCGCGGCCGACCCGGCGGTGTCGATGGCTGTGCGCCAGACCCAGGTGCCCTTCGCGGTGACCCAGGTCGGCCAGGCGGCCGCGCTGGCCAGCCTGGACGACGAGGCCGAGAAGCAGCTGGCCGAGCGGGTCGAGGAGCTGATCCTCGAGCGGGGCCGGGTCACCGAGGCGCTGCGGTCCTACGGCTACCAGGTACCGGACTCGCAAGCGAACTTCGTCTGGTTGTCCGACGGTCCGGCGGCGGCCGGCGGCATTGACGCGGCCGGCTTCGCGGCTGGCTGCGAGAGCCGGGGCATCATCGCCCGGGCCTTTGCCGGCTCTGGGGTGCGGGTGACCATCAGCACCGCGGACGAGAACGACCGGTTCCTGGCAGCGGCCCGGCAGCTGCGCGGCTAGCGCCTGGCTGGCCGGAACTGCCCACTCGCCGCGCAACACCTCCCGCCTGAGGTAAGCCGCAGCTCAGGCGCCGAAGCGATGCCAGCTCTGCTGTCCGCGATCGGTCCCGCCGGAATGCCGGGAACACAGGTTGC
>JBDSAN010000453.1:0-2541 GCA_039922115.1 Jatrophihabitantaceae bacterium | reverse complement strand
ACGGGTCCGGCGCGATCCCAGCCAGCCCAACTTGAGGCAGGTGCACCTGCTGCACGCCGAACTGCTCGACCGGCTGACCGGCGACGGCTTCGCGGTCACGGCTGGGCTGCTGGGCGAGAACGTGACGACCCGTGGTCTGGACCTGCTCGCGCTGCCGACCGGCGCCGAACTGCACTTCGACGGCGGCGCGGTGGTCGAGGTGACCGGCCTGCGAAACCCCTGCCGGCAGCTGGACGGCCTGCATCCGGGGCTGATGCGCGCCGTCCTCGCTCGCGCCACGGACGGCAGCCTGATCCGGCTGGCCGGTGTGATGGCGGTGGTTCGGGCCGACGGCCGGCTCAGCCCCGGCACCGAGTTCAGCGTGCGGTTGCCGGCCGGGCCGCTACGCCGGCTAGCACCGGTCTGAGCGCGCCGGGCTGAGCGCGCCGGCCTGAGCCCGCCGGTCTGCCACAGTCGCCGTCAACGCCGGACGTAGGCGCTGCGAGCCAACCTGGCGCCGGCAGTTGGCCGGCCGCCGGAGGTCGACGGCAATGTCGAGGCTAGGCCGGCGGTGTGCTCAGCCGGCGATCTCGACCAGGGTGACCGAGAGCTTGGCCCCGCTGGCCACCTTGTAGCGGAGCTGGTCGCCGGGACTCGCGCCGAGCAGCACCGCGCCGAGTGGACTGGTGGGCGTGATGACCTGCAGGTCGCCGCCGGCCTGCTCCACCAGGCCAATCAGGTAGTCCTGGGTCTCCTCGTCGTCATCGAAGCGCAACGTGACCAGGCTGCCGATCTCGGCGGTAGCAGCCTTGGTGGTGTCGGCGTCGGGTGCTTGCAGCTGCACCTGGAGCGCGGCGATCCTGGTGTCGAGTTCGCCGAGCCGGATGAGCGCCTCGACGTTGCCGGCGTGGTCGGCGGCGTCGCCGGACCCACCTGGCGGGATGCTTTCGATAGCGGTCTGGACACGCTGGGCCTGCAGATCTTCCAGACGGGCGATCAGGGCGGCGCGTGCCGAGCTGGACAGGGACGGCATGATCATCGTCACGGTGATTCCTTCTTGGTCAATCGGCGCTGAACGGCTCTGAATCTGTAGCAACTCCGGACGGCTCGAAATGGTTCCGCATTACGAGTCCGCTGTGATTCAGCACCACTGGAGCTACGGTGAGAGCATCGGCGGTCGTAGCAGGATACTTACCTCTGCTGCCGGTTCTTATTCAATTTTGGCCGGTGAATAGTTGCCACGATCAGGACAAGCGTGGGAAAGCGCGTGGCCTCGGATGTCTGGACAGATGTAACCGTTAATCGGCCCCGTTGCGGGCCTTCCAGATTGCCGTCCGGTCATCGGAGGCGCGCCGTGCTGAATCCGGGCACCGAAGCACTGTGCTGAGATGGTGCCTATGCGCCAACTGCTGCCCGCCCCCAATCAGCACCCGGCCGAGCCGATCGCTGTCGATGTTCACCAGCACTATGCCGCTGGCTGGTTGGACGGCGGCGGCGTGCGGGTGAACTTCGTCAGCAGCGTGGACGGCGCGGCCACCCTGCGGGGCCTGTCCCGGGGGCTGCAGACGCCCGGCGACAACACCGTCTTCGCCGCGCTGCGCGATCTCGCGGACGTGATCCTGGTGGGCGCGGCCACCGCCGCCGCCGAGGGGTACCGGCCGTCCAACCCATCGGCGCGCCGCCGCGAGCTGCGTACCGCGCACGGCCTGGCGCCGGCACCGGCGATCGCGGTGATGTCGGCCAGCCTCGCGCTGGACCTGTCGATGCCGCTGTTCACCACCGCGACCGAGGCACCGACGCTGGTCATCACCGGCTCGGCGGCCCCGGTGAGCCGGCGCAATGACATCATCGACATCGCCGGCGGCCCGGCCAAGCTGCAGCTGGTGGAGGCACCGAGCGACCGATCCGGCGGAGTGGACTTCGCCACGGCCATCGAGAGCCTGCGAAACCTCGGCTACCGGCGGGTGCTGTGCGAGGGCGGGCCCCGGCTATTCGGCGCGGGTGTGGCGGCCGGCGCCGTCGACGAGCTGTGCATGAGCTACTCGCCGCTGCTGGCCGGTCCGGCCGGCGACCGGATCATCGGCGGCTCGGACTGGCCGGCCGAGCTGGCACCCCGCCTGTCACTGATCGGTCTGCTGACCGAGGACGACGCGTTGTTCTGCCGGTACCGGGTGCAGCGCTGAGTCGCTGCCCGGGTCATGCCGACCGGTTCGGGCAGCGGCCCGGCAGATGGCTCGATGAAACAATGGCCCGATGAAGCTGCCAGTGATGCCGCCGGTCCCACCGATGCTCGCCAAGTCCGTGCCGACTATCCCGGCCGGCGCGTCCTATGAGCCGAAATGGGACGGCTTCCGGTCGATCGTGTTCCGCGATGGCGATGAGGTCGAGTTCGGGAGCCGCAACGAGAAGCCGATGACCAGGTACTTCCCGGAGCTGGTGGCAGCGGTTCGGGCCGAGCTGCCCGAACGCTGCGTCATTGACGGCGAGATCGTGCTGGCCACCGGCGCCGGGCTGGATTTCGAAGCCTTGCAACAGCGCGTCCACCCGGCCGAGTCCCGGGTG
>JBDSAN010000452.1:0-4981 GCA_039922115.1 Jatrophihabitantaceae bacterium | reverse complement strand
AGCACGGTACGCGACACCAGGCCCGAGACCGTCGAGTTCAAACAGGCCGATGCAATGAGGTAGTCCTTCCTGGTTCCGAAGGTACGCACGCAGCTGCCGGTGTCGGCCAGCACCGCGAGTTCGGACGAGAACGCGCTACCCAGCACCTGGTTGGCTGCCTCGATCGCCACCGCGAGCTCTCGGGCGATCGCACCCTTTCCCGTCCACCCGTCAACGAATACCACCTTCGTCGAATCGTGATGTTCGGTTAGGTAGCGCAATGCGACGGTGTCAATACCGCGACCACGCACGATACTCATGGTGTAGTGCGGTAGCCGCAGACCGTGCACCTGCTCGGCCCAGCGCCGCATCAGGATGCCGATCGGGGTACCGGCCCGGGCCAGCGAGACCAGCACCACATCCCTACCTCGCTCGGCCAGGACCAACTCGGTGACCGTCCCCACCGCCTGCGCGAGCTCGGCGGCAGATTCGGCAAGCGCCTGCCTGAACAGCGATTGATACTGAGCGCTCGGCTGGAACTCGATCGGTAGCGATTCGGCATAGTGCGCCTGGCCGGCCTGGATTGCCTCCTCGCGTTCCTCGGTCGGTGCCTCCAGTCGCACGCCGGACAGGTCCGTCAGCAACCAGGACACCTCGGCCGTGGAGTAACTGCCGAAGTCCGGCCCGCGTAGTGGCTGGGGAGCCCGGCCAGTACGTGAGCCGGTAGGGACCCGAACCAGCCGCAGCCTGCCGGCAACTCCCGCCAGGCGATCGCACAGGCCACCCGGCGCACGCAAGCTCGCAGTATCGCTCAGCTCATCGATCACCAGCACCACGTCGGTGAACGGATCGGTTGCCGTTATGTTGTAAGCATATCTGGCGCCTGGTCCATCCACTGGATCGTCGTGCGCCGGAAATTCCAGCCGGCTGCGAATCGCGTAGGCCTCGTCATCGACGCTCAGCACCGGCGACCTGGTCGTCGTCGAGAAGCGCACCTCGACGTCAAGCAGGCCGGCCAGTGCCATCGCGATCCTTAACGGGGCGTACATCAACTCCTCGGACCCAAGCACCAGTACCCGCCGCGCGCCCGATTGGCGCAGTTGCGCCGCCAACACGCCCGCGCAACCCATCGCCGCAGCTGACAGGCCATCGAGCTCGGACGGGTAGAAGCCGTGCCGGCCACCAGAGTTCACGCCGGCCGGCCAGTCGAGCACCGGCCAGCTTCTCAGCTGAGCTGCTTGGATCGGACTGGCTACCGGGGCTGGCTGAGCCGCGACCAGCGCCAGGCCCCGCGCCAATACATCACTCGGCAACTCCAGCCTACCGGCCGCGAGCGAGACTACCTCTATTTCAACAGCTAATTCGACGGCAAGCTCAGCCATCCGCGCTCGATCCGCGCTCGATCGCAGGTCTATCAGCGTCGCGATCAGGTACCGGACCCGAGCCGGAGCCGCTGACTGCAAGGCCCGGATGGTGTTCAGTGCGGTCTGGCCGGTCGACAGTTCATCATCGACCAGCACCAGCGGTCCGGGACGGCTCAATAGTTGCGGATCAGCTGGCAGCAAAAGGTGATCGGTGGCGTGCGAATGCTCCTCGACGAACATCGCGGCCCGGGCGCCACCGTCGTCGCGGCGGGTGGAGTGCAGGTACGGTGCGGTTATCGCATCGGCCACGGAATGCCCTAGGGCCGTGGCTGTCTCGGCAAAACCAATCACCACTGCGTCAGTCCGGATCGCGGCGGCGTGCTGATCACACAAGCTCAGCAGCTTGGTCGTCGCGGCTGAATCACCGGCTAGGCCAGCTGCCAGCAGCTGCCCGCCCTCGTCCGCGATGCCGGAGTCGGTGCCGGTCAGCACATCGGCCACTCGGGCGCCCAGCAACCGACCGGAGCCGTAGACCAGCCGCGGATCGCACGGCAGATGCTTGCCGAGCACGGTCGAGACCAGCAAGTGCGCGCGACGTGGATTGCGCCGGACCGCCATCCCGACCAGGTCCGGCAGCCGCAGCGGGCCCGAGCCCTCGGTGACCAGCCGCGCTGCCAGCCGATCGGCAACCCACTGACCGTTCCAGGTCACCGGTTCAGCCCCGCGCCCAGCAGGTCCACGAACGAGGTGGATTCGTGCGCAACCCCGAACATTTCGGCTCGTTGCACGATCCGACCAGCCCAGGCGGTGTGAGGCTTGGACTCGTTCATCTTGTTGCGATAAGCCGACGCTGCCACGCCGCCGCCGGCACCAGTATCGAGGATGTCAACCGCGTCGCAGTACTCCTCATGAGTCACGACCAATAGCGCGTGCACCGCGGCGACGTGCGAGGGATGGATAACAGTCTTGCCAGTCAGGCCGTTGGCCTTGTCCAGTGCGATCTCGCGGATCAGGCCGTCCAGGTCCTTTGCAATCAGCTCGGCCCGAAGGCCCCGATCAGCATGCTCGATGAACGGCGATTCCCGCAGCTGCGGCTTGAACATCCGCTCCGCGCTGGTGATGTACTCCCATACCGGCCCGGTGACTACGTAGCCGCTGCCATCGGCTCTGGCGAAGATGTTGACGACATCTGCGATCACATCGGCCAGCACCCGCACGTCATAGACGGTCAGGTCGCGCGAGCGGCGCAGCCCGTACACCGCCGACAGGTCGGTGGCACCGAGCCGGATCGCGGCGATCGTGCTGGGGTACTTCGCCAACAGGTCACGTACCCCGAGCAGCTCGCTGATCCGGTTCTCGGCGTAGATGATGTCGGGTGATTCCAGCACAGGCATCACCAGCAGCGACCGGCCAGCTTGCTCGGACACCCCAACGACGGCATCCAAGAAGGCAGCGCCCGAGGTCTCGGTGAACTTGGGCAGGACGAAGCCGGTCAAGATGCCGGCGTGCTCGCCCAGCGCCGTCACGAGCTTCGGGACCTGCTCGGGGTTGCGCACTCGAACGAACACCAGCGGCTTGCTTGCACCAGTCTGGGCATACTCGCGCAGCTGGGTGACCAGGTTGCACTCGGCGGCTTGCAGATCGCGATCGGGTACCGCATCCTCCAGGCACAGCACCATGCTCAGCACTCCGCGGCCGGCTTGCTTTGCGATATCGCGCGCGAGATGTTGGCGACTGGCCGGGATATACAGGGTGGCGCCGAGTGCGACGCCGAGCTGGCCCGGATCATCGCCGGCGGCGAAGTGCCCTGGCTCGCGGTGGAACAGCCGGCGCAGCGCGTCATCGGACAAGAAGTCGAAATGGCGCATTCATTGTCTCTCTGTTGAATCCCGACATCGGTCGTAAGCGCCCGCAGTGGCTGCCGACCGCGAGGCCTCCTTCCCAGTATGCGGCTTGACCGAGCGAGCCCGCAGTCGGCGGGGTTAAGGCAATATGACGGTATGACGACGATGAGCATGGGATCGAATATCCCGGTCACGGCCGACACCGTGCATGCCGTCCTGACCTGGGAGCCGACCGGCAGCGTCGAGGTGGACGCCTCCGCGCTGCTGCTGACTGAGGCCGGCAAGGTTCGCGACGACGCGGACTTCATCTTCTATAACCAGCCGCAGCACGCAGCCTCGGCCGTCCGGCACCTGGGCAAGGTGGCCGGTGCTGACACCCTGGAGGTGCGGCTGACCGGGGTTGAGGCCGCGGTGGACCGGATCGTGCTGGCAGCCTCAGCCGATGGCGGCAGCTTCGGCCAGGTGCCTGGCTTGGCGCTGCGACTGCTGGACGCCTCGTCCGGTACCGAGCTGGCGAGCTTTGCGATGAGCGCCTCGGCCGAGACCGCGTTCGTTGGTGGCGAGCTGTATCGACGGTCCGGTCAGTGGAAGTTTCGTGCGATCGGGCAGGGCTATTCTTCCGGGTTGGCCGGGTTGGCGACCGACTTCGGCATCGCGGTGGCGGAGCCAGCCGCTGTCGCTGCGCCGATCCCACCCGCGCCGGTGCAGCTATCCCCGCCTGCGCAAATGTCCCCACCTGCGCAGATGTCACCGCCCAGCACCATGGTTGCGCCACCCAACCAGCCGTCCGCGCCGGCCGAGATGACGCCGCCCTGGCTGAGACCGCCGGCACCGGCGCCGGCACCGCAGGCCGGGCCACCGGCATCGTGGGGCGCCCCTACCGCACCGGTCGACCCGCCGCCGCAGGCCATGGGGTTGCCCACCGTGAACCTCGACAAGGGCCGGGTGAGCCTGCGTAAGAACGAGCGGGTCAGCTTGGTCAAGACCGGCGCCCCGCCGTTGAGCCGGCTGATCATGGGGCTGGGCTGGGACCCGGCGCCAGGCAAGCGCAACATCGACCTGGACGCATCGGTCATCTCCTTCGACCAGGACGCCAGAAAGCTCGACATCGTCTGGTTCACTCACCTGAAGGAATATGGCGGCGCGCTGCAGCACACCGGCGACAACCGCACCGGCCGGGGCGAGGGCGACGACGAGCAGATCAAGGTCGACCTGGCGAAGCTGCCGGCCAAGGTCGCGCACCTGGTGTTCACCATCAACTCCTTTCGTGGCCATAAGTTCACCGATGTCAGCAGGGCGTTCTGCCGGCTTGTCGATGAGCAGACCAATACCGAACTGGTCCGGTTCGACCTGTCGGACTCCCAGCCGCAGACCGGTGTGCTGATGGCCGTGCTGTCACGGGCCGCGACCGGCAGTTGGGAGATGCGGGCAGTCGGGGAATACCACGACGGCCGGACGGTGAAGGCGCTCGTCGATCCCGCCGCCGCGATGCTGCGGCGCTAACCGGTGACGGGCGTTGCCGGTAGGGAGTCGGTGGTCCCGAAGCTGAACGCCGGTCAGACCAGTGGGGTACGCGGGTCCAGCCAGGTGATCTGCTCGAAGCCATAAGCCGAAACGGCATCGCGGATCGAACCGGGAAATTCTTCCATCTCGGCACGCACCACGAACTCGCCGGCAACGTTGTACAGCGACATCAGCACGCCGACGCGCGGCGACGGTGGCCGGTCCAGCGGCAACTCGACCCGAACCTGGCCGAAGGTGGTGAGCACCAGCGTGCCACCCCAGTTCAGGGCC
>JBDSAN010000451.1:0-18969 GCA_039922115.1 Jatrophihabitantaceae bacterium | reverse complement strand
TCCTCGGGGCTGCAGGCCTGCTCTCCCTGCCGTTGATCGCGCTGCCTTTCGCGCTGGGGGGCCAGGGTGATCCGCAGCTGCAGCCGATCCTCTGGGTCGGCGTGGCGCTGCTGCTGATCGTGCTGCTGATCGGCATCCCGTCCAGGCTGATCTTCGCCCCGCTCGGCAGCGCCGGGACGCCGGCCCTGGTGCTCGGAATGGTGATGCTGGTCAGCTGGGGATTCGCCCGGATCGTGGCCCGGCCCGGTCGGGGCGCGCAGCCGCTGCGCATCGCCACCTACGTGTTTCTCGGCGCCATCCTGGCCAGCTACCTGGCCGCGACCACCCGCCCGATCGAAGCGGTCGAGATTCGGGCCGCCGATCGCGGTTTGATCAGCGTGCTGGGCTGGATCGGCATCCTGCTGTTCACCCTGGACGGCCCGCGCAACCAGTTCGACCTGGACACGCTGCTGCGCCGGCTCAGCCTGGCCGGTGGTTTGCAGGGCGTCGTCGGGATCATCCAGTTCACCACCGGGCTGCCGTTGACCAACTACCTGGTGATTCCGGGGCTGACCGTCAACAGCGACCTCGGCAGCGTGATCGGTCGGGAAGGGCTCAGCCGGCCGGCCGGCACCACTATCCATCCGATCGAGTTCGGCGCGGTACTGACCATGATCCTGCCGATCGCGCTGCACTATGCCCTGCAGGACAAGGACCGCAGCCGGACCGCCCGCTGGTTCCCGGTGGTGGCGATCGCGGCTGCGGTACCGATTTCCATTTCCCGCTCGGCCATCCTGAGCGCGGTGGTGGTGATGTTGCTGCTGCTGCCCACCTGGGCGCGTCCGTTGCGGCACCGCGCCTATGGCGCGATCGGGGTACTCGTGGTGGGCATCTACCTGACGGTGCCCGGCCTGCTCGGCACCCTGTCCGGGCTGTTCACCGGGATCTCGAAGGACAGCAGCGCCACCTCGCGCACCGACAGCTACCGGTTGGCCGCTGACTTCATCAGCCGCGCGCCCTGGTTCGGCCGCGGCTTTCGCACGTTCCTGCCCAGTTACCGGATCCTGGACAACCAGTACCTCGGGCTGGCCATCGAGACCGGCCTGGTCGGCCTGGCGGTGTTCCTGGGCTTCCTGCTGACCGCGATCAATCAGAGCATCGCCGCCCGGCGAGCCAGCACCGATGAGCGTGAGCGCAGCCTGGCCCAGGCGTTCGTGGCATCGATTGCCTCGGCCGGCCTCAGCTTCGCCGTCTACGACGCCTTCTCGTTCCCGATGGCCGCCAGCCTGCTGTTCCTGGTAATCGGCGCGGCCGGCGCGCACCGTCGGCTGTCGAACCGGACAGTCGACAGCCGTGCCCGGTTACCAGCAGGCTGAGGCGGGTTCAGGCTGGTTCGGCAGCACTTTCTCGCAACGGCCGCTTGGGTTTGGCCGGCACCCCGGCGTAGAGCCAGCCGGCTTGGCAATCCTCGGTAACCACCGAACCGGCTGCCACGATCACCCCATCGCCGATCGTCACCCCGGGCAGGATCAGGCTGCGGCTACCGATCCAGCAGTTGTCGCCGATCCGCACCGGCCGCCCGACCGGGCGGGGGTCGAGGCTGCCCTCGGCGGTGGTCTCGTGGGTCGAGGTGGTGACCGTCACCTGCATCGCGATCGCGCAGTTCTGACCGATCGAAATCTCGGCGAAGGCATCGAATACGCAGTCATTGTTGACGAAAGTGCCCCGGCCGATCCGGGTGCCGCCGTTGCCGGTGAACCGGCAACCCTCCGACACGTTGGCGGTCTGGATGTCCAGCCGGGCCAGCCGGTAGATCAGCAACCGCACCAGCCTCGGCGTGCAGACCGAGCGGCCGATGCCGTTGACCAGCATCGACCGGGGCCACCAGCGCAGGTCCTGCCCGATGATCTGGACGGCCCGACCCAGGCCGCCACTCACTTCGACACCTCGGCAGTCGCGCTGCCATCGGTGTACTTGTTCCCGGACAGGCTGGCCTCCGGCGGCGCGGTCACCGCGCCAACCTGCCAGCCGCGCGAGAAGGTGTTGTCCTGCACCGTGATCGGCCCCTGCACGCCGTTGCCGTAAATGCATACGCCGTAGGAGGTCTGCTGGTTGTTGCGGTTCTGGCTGACGAACAGGTTACGGCCAACCTGGTAATGGCTGATCTCCGGTTGGCCGGACAGCCACTGGACGAACACGTTGCAGTTATTGCCACTCTCGATCCGGTTGCCGGTGATGCTCACGTTCGCACCGCCGGTCGATTGGACGCCGTCGGAGTGCGCGTCCGGGATATCACCCATCGACAGGTCGTGCACCCAGGAATCGATCAGCTCGGTGCCACCGTCCAACCGGAGGCCATCGCTGGTGTTGTGAATGTTCAGTCCCTGCAGGACATTCTGTGCGCCCGAGCCGGCCGACAGGACGCCGGTGGCCTTGCCGAAAGTGTGCCCATCGGCCTGGCCGCCGATCTCGGTATCGCGGACGACGGTCTTGGACGCGATCGAGACGCACCAGTCGTTCTCACCGGTGCAGCGGATCCGGCTGTCCTGAATGGTCAGGCCACCGAACGAGCTGTGGATCGATCCGTTGATATCCAGGCCATTGATCGTCACGTTGGTCGAGCCAACCTGCACCCACCCGTAGGGATTCCACTTCCAACCGGGCCCGCTGGTGAGTTGCTCGGGCACCTTGCGCAGCTGCGTTCCGGCCGGCACGCCGGTCGTAGATGCGTCCGGGAAGGCGCCCGGCCGCACCCGAGGGGCGCCGATCGCGGTCGAGTGCGGCGTTGGCTGGTGGCGGTGTTTGACCACCATCAGCGCCACCACCCCCGCCACAATGAGCAGCGCACCGACGATGATGGAGCCACGAGCGTTTCGGTGCATCGCTTGATCCTAGCCGCGCCGGCTCGGCCAACTCGCCGTTAGCTAAACAACGCAACCGGGTGGGTCGAGAAGGCCCCCGCAGAAACCAGCTAGGCCAGCACGGACGCAACGTCCACGCTGGCCTGGCTGATCGTGCCCGGTGAGCTCGACTAGATCTTGGTGCCGTCGGTGTAGACGTTGCCCGACACCGTGGAACCGGCCGGGGTGGTGAGTGGGCCTACCTGGAATCCGTGCGAGAAGGTGTTGTTGGTGATCGTCACCCCGGACACGTCCGGGGAGTAGGCGCACACCCCGTACGAGGTCTGCTCCCCGTTGCGGTTACCGGCCACGAAAGTGTTTCCACTGATTTTGTACGAGGCGATCGCGGCGTTGCCGGACAGCCACTGCAGAAACACGTTGCAGTTGTTGCCGGTTTCGATGACGTTTCCAGTCAGCACCACGTTCGCACCGCCGGTGGACTGGATGCCGTCGGAGTGCGCACCGGGGATGTCACCCATGCTCAGGTTGTGGATGTGCGAGTTGGTCAGCGTGGTTCCGCCATCGACCCGCATCCCGTCCGAGGTGTTGTGGATGTCGACCTTGTCGAGCACGTTGGCGGCACCCGAGCCGCCCGACCACACGCCGGTTGCCGCCACGAAGGACGTCCCGTTCGCGCCGCCACCGATCTCGGTGGACACCACCCGGGAGTTGTTGCCCAGGCTCAGGCACCACTGGGTCTCACCGGTGCACCGGATCCTGGTGTCGGTGATGACCAGGTTGTTGGAGGAGTTGTGCACCGGGCCGTTGATGTCCAGGCCGTCCAGGATCGCGTTAGCCCCGGTCACCTGGACCGCCGAACCGTCCCAGCGCCAGCCGGTGCCGGAGGTCAGCTGACCTGGCACCGTCTTGAGCACCATCCCGGCAGGTACGCCGGCCACCGAGCCGCCGCCACCGGACGGAGCCGAACTGGACGGGGCGGGGCTGCTGGACGGGGCCTTGGCCGACGTGCTCGCGGCGCTGCTGGAGGACGCACTGCTGGTCGCCGGCGCTGAGGTCGGCGGCTTGCTCGCTGCCGAACTCGACGCCGCCGCCGATGTGGTTGCCGGCACCGACGCGCTGGTCGGGACCGAGGACGGCGGCACCGCGGGACCGGTCGGGGTGAACAGCACATCGACGTAGTAGGAACTGCTACGCCAGCTGGCGGTGGGGAAGGCGGTGTTGCGGCCGTAGGCGTAGACGCCCTGGGTGCCGCGAACGGTGCTGCTGGTTCCGATGGTGGCGCCGTTGGCGAACGTCCCGACCTGCTCGGAATAGCGGCCGATGCTGGCGTGATAGGACACCACGTAATCGACATTCGGCTGCAAGGCCTGGGGCTTGCTGAGCTTGGCGATCTGGAAGCCGGTGCTCGACTGGTTGGCGAACTTCACGGTGGCCAGTTGCTGGCCTGAGCCGGACCAGAGGGTGCCGGTGTGCGCGCCGGCGTTCTGCTTGCTGCGGTAGAAGCGCAGGGCACTCACCTGCCCGGGTGCGGACACGTGAAACCGGACGCCGAGTTCGACCGAACGCTGGTCGTCCTCGGACATGATCGTTGGAACTTCGGTCCCGCTGTAGATTCCGACTGCTTTCGAGGTGGCCGCTGAGGACGGTCCGCTGGTCAGCTTGGCAATGCCAATTGCCGAACCAGCAACCACAAGTGCGACCAGCACTACCCAAAGCTTGTGATGGGTCCATGCCAGGCGCGGCCGGACCACCGGATAACTATGGGACATATGTTGGCTTTCTCCTTGGCATATACGTACGCGGTGGAGCCGTTCGAGCGACAAGTGAGCTAGCTTTCCGAGCTATTTCCACAAACCTTCGCAATTCAGGTTTACGAATTCATAAGAGCGACTGAGCGGTAAGGCAGACCGAAGATTAACCGACCTTCGCGCGGCGGGGGAAACGATGACGGTCACAGCCGGTGACGTGTCGATGAAGGCGCGGTATGGCGGCTGTGACGTCACAGCGCGGCAACCGTTGATACATGGCAATTTATCCGGATTCAAGAATGGCCGCACCCTGCAGGAGTGATCTACGTCACATCTCCTGCGGTATCAAGATCACTTCCGGGATCTCTGTTCCTCGATTACGAGCACATCACGCATGCTTAATTTTCTGCTTACCTTCCAGCAGGTTCGGCAGGTGCAATCCAACAAGAAAAGAGCCGACGTTGCAGCTGATCGCTAAGGTCTGGGGCACGCCGTACGATCAGTTGAGTGAGATCTTGGCTGACCGCTACCTGCGACCTCTGACAGGGCGGCTTGTTGGAGGATGCTTTCGATGCTGAGCAGTCGATGGCAGTAGCAACCTCGGCCAAGAAGGCCGGTGCGCACCGCAGGCCCAAGGTGGCCGCCACCGATCGCGCGCTCGGCCAACGAATCCGCCGCGGGGCGATGTGGAGCGCGGCCAGCACGCTGATCATGCGATTTGCCAACATCTCGATCATGGCCGTGGTGGCCCGCACGCTGGCCCCCCGCGATTTCGGGGTTTTCGCCGTCGCCATGACCGTGCACGCCATCGTCTCCAGCATCGCCGAGCTCGGTGTTGCCTCCTGCCTGGTGCGGGCCGACGTCGACCTGGACGAGCTCGCTCCGACCGTCGCGGCCGTGTCACTGATCAGCAGCACGGCCCTCGCCGGTGGCATGTATGCCTTCGCGCGGCCGCTGTCGTCCGCGCTCGGCTCCAGCGATGCCGCCGGACCGATGCGAGTGATGGCGATCGCGGTGCTGCTGGTCGGGGTGTTCGCGGTGCCGGGTGCCAATCTGGCGCGCGAATTCCGCCAGGACAAGCAATTCCTGGCCAACATCGGCGGGTTCATCGCCGCGAACTCGCTGCTGCTGGTGCTGGCAACCCACGGTGGTGGCGCGCTTTCGTTCGCCTGGTCACGGGTGGTCGGCCAGTTCGTGATCGGCACGGTGATGACCATGCTGGTCGATCGCCGGTACCGACCGGCGCTGGCCACCAAGCACCTGCGATTCGTGCTCGGCTTCGGCTTGCCGCTGGCCGGGGCCAACCTGCTGAACTTCGCCTTGCTCAATACCGACTACGTATTCATCGGCCACCTGCTCGGTCCAGTGGAACTCGGCGTCTACATGCTGGCCTTCAACATCTCCAGCTGGCCGTCGTCGTTGATGAGCACCATGTTGAACAGCATCGCGATGCCGGCGTTCTCACGGGTGAAGCACGATGTCGCGCTGCTCGAGGCAGCCCTGGTCCGAGCAGCCACCGCGCTGGCCTTCGTCGCGTTGCCGGTCTGCGCCCTGACTGCCACCCTGGCCCACCCGCTGGTCCGCACCATCTACGGCGACCGCTGGAATAACGCCGCCGACGTGTTGGCGGTGCTGGCCGTCTACGGCGCGATCTCGGTGCTGTGCCTGCTGTTCGCCAACGCCCTGTCCGGCCTCGGCCAGACCCGGCTGTTGCTGATCGCCCAATTCCCCTGGATCGGCTGCCTGGTGCCGGCGATGGCGATCGGCGTTCATGTCAATGGCATCGTCGGCGCCGCCTGGGCCCACATCGTGGTGGTCTGCCTGGTCGCGTTGCCGTTCTACCTGTACATGCTCAAGCGATCCGCACCGATCCGGATCACCGCGATTGCCCGCGGGGTTGCCCCGGTGCTGGCGGCGGCCCTGCTAGCGGCCGGCACCGCGACGCTGGTCGCGCACGCGTTGCCCGGACCGGCCCTGCAGCTGCTCGGTGGCGGTAGCGCCGGCAGCGTGGTGTACCTGCTCTTTGCCGTCCCGATCGCCCAGGACGTGCTCGGCATCGGCAGGCTGATCCCGAAGCGACTGGCCGGTCCGATCAACGGCTACGTCCGCCAGGTTCAGCGATTCGGTGTCGGGGTGCCCGCGATGGGAGACAATCACAGTCGCGAGCGACCGTCCCATCGGCGCTCGCCTTGACGATCGGCGAGAGGACGGCGCGCGTTGGCTAGAAAACGGGTGGTGCAGCCGGTACCGGGCAGCCCGCCTCCAGTGGTGTCGGTAGTGGTTCCCTGTTATAACTACGGCCATTACCTGCCAGAGTGCATCAACAGCATCGTCAGCCAGCCGGACGTCGAGGTCGACGTGCTGATCATCGATGACGCCTCGCCGGACGGCAGCGGCGAGGTCGCTGATGCGCTGGCTGCCCAGCACCCACAGGTGCGGTCCTCGCGCCATCAGCGAAACCGTGGCCACATCGCCACCTACAACGAGGGATTGCCCGACATGCAGGGCGAATTCCTGGTGCTGCTGTCAGCCGATGACCTGCTCGCGCCGGGTTCGCTGAGCCGCGCGACTGCCTTGATGCGAGCGTTTCCATCGGTCGGCATGGTGTATGGCAACCCGGTGACCTTCCTCGATCAGGCCCCGGCCGCGCGCACCGGCGTCCGCAGCTGGTCGGTCTGGTCGGGTCCGGACTGGATCGAGGCACAGTTCCGGCGCGGCATGAGCATCGTCTACTCGCCGGAGGCGGTAGTGCGCTCCTCGGTGCATCACCAGGTCGGTTACTACGATCCGGCGCTGCCGCATTCCGGCGATCTCGAACTCTGGTTGCGGATAGCCGCAGCCTCAGACATCGGACGGGTGAACGGGCCGGATCAGGCGTACCGGCGCGAGCATCCTGGCTCGATGATGCACACCACCTACGGCAGCGTGCTGATCGACCTCAAGACCAGGGACGAGGCCTACGAGTCGTTCCTGACCGGGGCCGGGCGCGGGCTGGGCAATGCCGCTCAGCTGCGCGAGCTGTCCTACCGGCGGATGGCCGATGAGGCGCTGGACTGGTCGTGCCTGCTGCTCAGCCGGCAGCCGCTGGACGAGGCCGGCCGCGACGAGGTAGCTGCCTGCAGCGAGTTCGCCCAGAAGATCTATCCCGGATACGCCTCGCTGGCCTCCTGGCGCGAGTTCAGCCTGCTCAGCGCCAGCACCGGCCGGGCGCCGATCGCGCAACTCCGCCGGCGCGGGCACCTGGCCCGGCGCGACCTGAAGGGCCGGCTGAAATGGCAGCGCTGGCATCGGTTCGGCCGATGAGCCGGGTCGGCCTGCTCTACCCCTACCCGGACCCGATCTCACCGCAGAGCTGGTCGGGCACCCCGAACGGCCTGGCAAAGGGACTGGTGGCCAACGGCGCCGAGCTGGTGCTGATCGGTACCAACATGCCGGCGCCGATCCGCAAGTCGGTGGCAGCGCTGTCGCGGGTCGGCGGCCGGCGCGGCCCGATTGCCAACCGCGGGCCGCTGGCGGTCGCCGCCCGCACCGCTGAGGTCCGCCGGCAACTGCGCCGCAACCTTCCGCTGGACGGCCTGATCGCGATGGACACCGAGGCCTACGACCTGGCCTCCGTCCGGCCGGCTGGCCTGCCGGTGGCGACCTATGACGATGGCACCTTCGCGCTGTTCGCGCGCCACCCGGATTCCGACATCAGCCGGGACGCGATCCCGCAGCGGGAGCTCGATCGCTGGATTGCCCGGCAACGGGCCGGTTGCCAGGCCGCCAGCATCTGCTGCCTGTCGACCCGCTGGGCAGCCCGCTCGGTGATCGAGGACTACCTGGTACCTGCTGATCGGGTGCAGGTGGTCGGCATGGGTCACCGGCCGCGGTCGGCACCGACCGCCGACCGGGACTGGAGCTCGCCCCGGCTGCTGTTCGTGGGCGTGGAGTGGGGACGCAAGAACGGCGAGGCGGTGCTGGCCGCCTTCGCCAAGCTGCATGCCGATCACCCGGACGCAACGCTGGATCTGGTCGGCGAGCATCCGACGGTTTCGCAGCCGGGCGTGCGCGATCACGGCTTGCTTCGCCGCGATGACCCGGCAGCCCAGGCGCTATTGGATTCGCTGTTCGCTACCGCCACCGTGTTCGTGCTGCCCAGCCGGTTCGACCCGTCGCCGATCGCCTACCTGGAAGCCGCCTCGGCCGGGCTCCCGGTGATCGCCACCACCGAAGGCGGTGCCGGCGAACTGCTCGGCGACGGCGCGATCACCGTGCACCCCGACGACGCTCAGGCCTTGCTGGCCGCGATGGACCGGCTCACCGACCCGATCGTCGCGGCCACGCGCGGCGCCGAGGCAGCCAGGCGAGCCGCCGGCTCGACCTGGATCAGCGTCGCCCGCCGGATCATGGACGCGCTGCAGCTGGCCTGATCCGGCTGGCGGCGAAAGCTACTCGGTTTCTTTCAGCGCCGACCGCAGCTGGCCAGCGACCCGGTTCTGCTGCTCGTCGGTGATGCCCGGGAAGATCGGCAGCGACAGGATCTCACCGGCCAACCGCTCGGCAACCGGGAAGCTGCCCGGCCCCTGGCCGAGGCCGGCGAAGGCCGGCAGCAGGTGGACCGGCGCCGGGTAGTGGATGCCAGCGCCGATGCCGGCCGCGTTCAGGTTGGCCAGCACCGCGTCCCGGCGCGGCACCCTAACCACGTAGAGATGCCAGACATGCTCGTTGCCGGCCGCAGCCTGGGGCAGCACCACGTCCGGCAGGTCGGCCAGCAGCTCGCCATACCGGGCAGCAGCGGCCTGACGTTCGGCGTTCCAGTCGTCCAGCCTGGCCAGCTTGGTCGCCAGCACCACGCCTTGCAGGCCGTCCAACCGGGAGTTCACCCCGATTTCCAGGTGCTCGTACTTGCGGATGCCGCCGTGGTTGCGCAGCCGCAGCAGCCGCTGGTGGATCGCGTCGTCATCGGTGGTCACGCCACCGGCATCGCCGTAGGCACCCAGGTTCTTACCCGGATAGAAGCTGGTGGCCGCCACCTTGCCGATCGAGCCCGAGCGCCGGCCGTGCTGGCGGGCGCCCTGGGACTGGGCGGCGTCCTCGATGACCAGCAGGTCACCGGCCGCCTCAGCCACTGCCGCCATCGGGGCGAGCTGGCCGTACAGGTGCACCGGCACGATTGCCTTGGTCCTGCTGGTGATTGCCGCCGGGATCAGCGAGGCGTCGATCAGGAAGTTCTCGTCGCAATCGACCAGCTTCAGGGTGGCGCCGGTACGCGCGATGGCGCCGGCCGTGGCCACGAAGGTATTGGCCGGTGCGATCACCTCATCGCCCGGGCCGATGTCGCAGGCCCGCAACGCCAACTCGATCGCGTCGGTACCGTTGCCGACCCCGACGCAATGCGCGACCCCGCAGTAGTCGGCGTAGGCGCGCTCGAAGGTCTCAGCCTCTGGACCGAGAATGAACGAGGTGTTCTGCAGGACTCGGTCGAAACCCTCAAGCACCTCAGCCGCCACCCGGGCGTGCTGCAGCTTGAGATCGACCAGCGGGATGTTGTCGCTCATGTGCGAGATTCCTTCGTAATTGGTGATGCAGGCATTGACGGTTGCGCTACCGAACGAGCGGCCTGGCCGGGTTACCGATCATCGTGCTGCCGGACGGTACGTCGCGCAGCACGACCGCCCCCATTCCTATCGTCACGTCGCTGCCCAGGCTGACCTTCTCGCGGACGCAGGCATTCATGCCCAGGTAGCTGCGCTGCCCGATAGTCGTCCAGCCGCCCAGCGACACCCCGGCCGCGATGGTCACGTAGTCAGCGAGCAGGTTGTCATGGGTCAAGCTCACCTGGGGCATGATCACGCAGTGCCGGCCGAGGCTGACCGCGGTGGTCAGGACGACGCCGGCCAGCACGATCGAGCCGGCCCCGATCGTGCAATTGGACGGGACCTCGACGCTCGGGTGGATCAGCGTCGGATACCGCTGCTCGTTGACGCCGATGCCCTGCAGCCGGTCGGCGATAGCGGCCCTGGTGCCGCCCTTGCCGGTGCAGATCAGCACGTACGCATCAGGGTATTGCGCGATGGAATCCAGGCCGCCGAGTATCGGCAGGCCGTCCCTGCTGGCGCCCCACTGGGCGCTGTCGTCATCGACGAAGCCCAGCACGTCGAATCCGGCCGCGCCGGCCGCGCTGGCTACTTCCCTGGCAAGCCCGCTGGCTGAGACCAGGATCAGCTGCCGCGACATGACAGAGGACACCCTGACAGCTACAGCGACTTCGCCAGCGCGGCGACCACGTCGTCCTGCTCGCTGTCGGTCAGCCCGACGAACATCGGCAGCAGGATCGCCTCAGCCGCGGCCCGTTCGGTGACCGGCAGCGATGGCACTTCACCGAGGTCGGCGAAGGCTTCCTGCTTGTGGATGTCGAAGATCCGCCGGGTGGCAACGCCGAGTTCCATCATCGAGTGCATCACCTCGACCTGGCTACGGTCGGTGTGCAGGCGAATCGAGTACGACTGGTAGACGTGCTGGAATCCTTCGGGTTCATATGGCAATTCGACGCGATCCTCGCCATCGAGTAGCTCGGCATAGCGGGCCGCCAGCCGGCGCCGCTCGGCGATGATCTGGTCGATCTTGTCCATCTGAATCGAGCCGATGGCCCCTTGAATGTCGGTCATCTTGTAGTTGAAGCCGACTTCAGGGTAGGTCTCAAGGATGATCTTGTTGGCCCGATCCCGGTCAGCGGTGGACACCGACGCGGCGTGCGCGCGCAGCATCCGGATCCGGGTAGCGGCCTCGGTGTCATCGGTGGTGACCATGCCGCCCTCGCCGGTGGTGAGGATCTTGCGGGCATCGAAGGAGAAGATCGTGAAGTCCGAGATGCTGCCCAGCCGCTTGCCCTGGATGCTGGCACCGAGCGAGGGGGCCGCGTCCTCGATGACCTTCAGGCCGTGCTTTGCGGCCAGTTCCACGATTGGCAGCAGGTCGGCCGGCAGGCCGATCTGGCTGACCGGCATGATTGCGGTGGTCTTGTCGGTGATCGCAGCTTCCAGCGCGGCCAGGTCGATGTTGTAGGTCCGCGGGTCGATGTCGACGAAGACCGGGATCGCACCGATGTAGCGCATCGCGTTGGCGGTGGCGATGAAGCTGTAGGACGGGCAGATCACCTCGTCGCCGGCCTTCACGCCGGCCCCCAGCAGGCCCAGGTGCAAGCCGGTGGTGGCGCTGCTGACCGCGATGGCGTGCTTGGCACCGACGTAGTCGGCCACCTTGCGCTCGAACTCCTCGGTGCGCGGGCCGTTCATCAACCAGCCGGAGCGCACCACGGCGGCGGAGGCCTCAGCCTCGGCGTCACCGAGCGCGAGTCGGGTGATCGGGATCATGATCTTCTCCTAGGAGATTACTTGTCCCAGCCGGCCGGGAAGTCCGGGTTCGCCTGGTAATCGGAAAATGACGGCGCCGCGGCATCCTTGACCGACGTCACTGGTTGCCCGGTCAGTGGCCAGTCAATGGCCAGCTTCGGGTCGTTGTAGGCCAGCGCCCGCTCGGCGGCGCCGTTATGCCAGTTGCTGCACTTGTACTGCACCTCCGCCGTCTCCGAGAGCACCGCGAAGCCGTGCGCGTAGGCCGGCGGGATGAGCAACTGCCTTTTGTTATCAGCAGAAAGTCGGTAGCCGCGCCACTGACCGAAACTCGGTGAGCCGACCTCAATGTCGACGATGACATCGAAGATCTCACCGACCGTGCACCGCACCAGCCGCCATTGGGCACCGGCCGGGCCCTGGTAATGCAGTCCACGGATCACGTTGGCGCGCGAGCGCGAGTGGTTGTCCTGCACGAATTCCAGGTCGATGCCGTGCTCAGCCAGCGTCCGCGAGCTATAGGTTTCGTAGAAGAAACCGCGGTCATCGGTGAAGGTGGACGGGTCGATGGTCTTGACCCCGGGTAGCTCCTCGTCGGTTACGGTGACCTGCATCAGCTGACCTTGGCCGGGTCGACTCCGGCCAGGATGTCGGCCCGCTCGACTCGCCACCAGTCGATCAGTTGACGCAGCCCGTCCTCCAGGCCGACCTCGGTCTTGAAGCCGAGATCGTGCTGCGCGGCACTGGTATCGGCCAGCCGGCGGGTAACGCCATTGACCGCTCGCTCCGGGCCGAACTCGACCGACAGGTCCGAGCCGGTGGCCCGCAGCATCGCCTCAGCCAGACCGAGCAGGCTGGTCTCCTCACCGCTGGCGATGTTGTAGTGGCCATCGGTGATGTCACTCTGCGCGGCCAGCACGTTGGCCCGGGCGATGTCGGCGGTGAAGACGAAGTCCATGGTCTGCTTGCCGTCACCGAAGATCAGCGGCGGCTGGCCCTTGGCGATCCGTTCCATCCAGCGCACCAGCACCTCGGTGTAGACGCCGTGCACGTCCATCCGCGGTCCGTAGACGTTGAAGTAGCGCAGGGCCACGTAGTCCAGGTCATACATCGCCTTGAAACTACGGAGCATTCCCTCGTTGAAGGACTTGGCCGCACCGTAGAAGGTGTCGTTGTTGTGGTGGTGGTGCCGCTCGGTGGTCGGGAACTCCTCGGCCAGCCCGTAGACCGACGCGCTGGACGAGGCCACGACCTTGTCCACCTTCGCGTTGACCGCGGCTTCGAGGACGTTGAAGGTGCCGTCGACCAGTACCTCGAGCGCCAGTCGGGGCTCCTCGGCACATTGGGTGATCCGGATCGCGGCCAGGTGGAACACGATGTCCTTGGCTGCGGTGAGGTCGTTGACCAGGTCTCGGTCGCGCAGGTCGCCCTCGACCAGGTTGACCTTGCCGGTAGCCAGCGCCTCGGTCAGGTTGGCCCGCCGGCCACGGACCAGGTTGTCCAGCACGTCGATCTGGGCCGCGCCCGCCTCGATCAACTGGTCGACCAGGGTGGAGCCGATGGTGCCGGCACCACCGGTCACCAGGATCCGGGCACCTTGCAAGTTCGTCACGACGTTCCTTCCGTTCCGGACAGGGAGATCAGCGAGCCGTTGGCCTCAAGGCTCCGGCTCGCGGCGTGCAGGGTCTGCACCACGCGCAAACCGGCGCGGCCGTCAGTGAGAGGAGCGCGCTGCTCGATAATTGATGCAGCGAATTCGGCCACCATGTTGCCGAGCGCTTCTTTCTCGGTCAGCGCCGGAGCCACCATCTCGCCCAGCCGGTAGGACACCAGGGTGGCCGAGCGTTGTGCCGCGTTCATCGATGCCGACAGGTCAACACCCTTGTCGTACAAGCTGATTCGCTGCGTGGTGGACATGTCGTCCCAGACGATCATCTTCTTGGAGCCACCGATGACCATGGTGCGGATCTTTACCGGCGACAGCCAGTTCACGTGGGTGTGCGCGATCCCGCCGCCGGCCAGTGGCAGGTTCAGGTAGGCGACACAGGCGCGGCCGGCACCGACCGGATCAACGCCGAAGGCCGAGACGGCTGAAGGTCGATTGTGTTCGGGCAGCACCGCATCCAGGATCGACAGGTCGTGCGGGGCGAGGTCCCAGATCACGTCGATATCGGGCTGGATCAGGCCGAGGTTGATCCGGACGCTGTCGACGTACTGGATCTCGCCGAGTTCACCGCCGAGCACCAACTCGCGAATCTTCTGCACTGCGGGGGTGTAGACGAAGGTGTGGTCACACATCAGGGTCAGGCCACGCTGGTCAGCCAGGTCGACCAGTTTCTCGGCCTCGGACACTGATGCGGCGATCGGCTTTTCGATCAGCACGTGTTTGCCGGCTTCGAGCGCGGCACAGGCCAGGTCGAAGTGGGTGCCGGCCGGCGTGGCGATAGCGACCGCGTCGACGCTGTCATCGGCCAGCACCTCGTCGAACGAGCCGACCGCCTTGACCGTGCTGTACCTGCCGATCACCGCCTCGGCGCGGGCGACGTTGGCGTCACAGACCGCGCGCAGCTGCCAGTCATCGGATTTCATGAAGTTTCTGACCAGGTTCGGGCCCCAGTAACCAGCCCCGACAACGACAACACCCAGTGCCATGCGGCTCCCCTTAGCCTTCAGCGCGACGAGCATCCACTGCGAGCTCGCGCGCAAATATCATAACGTCTTTTTAACAACGATGGGACGCGCTTGAGCTGCCCGCGCACGCGATATCACCAGAAAGGCGGCTATTCGGCTAGGCGTGCAGCGCTGCCGTGACCGATCGAACAGCCGGACTGACGAACCGCGACCCTGAGCTGGTCAAGGTCAGCTGGTACTGCAGGTACCGAATGGTCAGCCCGATCGACGCGCCACTGCTGGCGATCGTCTGGTAAGCACTCCAGCTCGCATCCGGCGTCGCGGTGTTACCGCCTCGCACCTTCACCACCAGCGTCGTGCCGGTCGGAACCGTTGCGTCCCAGCTCAGCCCGTCCCACGATACCGCCGCCAGCCCGTCGATCACCCGTGAAGTGAAGCTGCCGGTCGCCGCGTACGGCCCGATCCGCATCCAGTCGACCGCGAGCGCGGTGTCGGTGGTGGCGGTATCGGCCAACAGCGGACGGTAGGTGGTGCCGAACCGGGTGGTGAATGCCTTGGTGTAGACCTGCACGTTGTCGAGATAGAAGGTGGCCGCCGAGCTCGTCCACTCGATCCGGAAGTTGTGCGCAGCCGCGACCCAGGCACTGGCCACCACCGCGGTACCGCTGTTGAACGCGCCATCGTTGGACGTGGCGATCAGCTGGCCGGCGGTGTTCACCGAGAAGGTCATCTTCGTTGTGGAACTCGAACTGGTCACCCAGCCGATGCTCTGGTTCTTGTCCAGGGTGGCCTGCACGATCAGCGACCGGGCGTTGCCGTAGGTCGCGGTGCTGGTCAGGTTAGCCCCGCTCACAGTCGCGATGCCCGAGGCCAGCGTGGTCTTGCCGCCGGTCACGGTGGCCGTTGAGGTCCAGCCGGTTGGCACGGTGGTGCCGGCGAATTCCTGCACCGCGGCAGGCGCGAGCACGACCTCACCGTCACCGTTACTGGCCACATAAGCAGCGGACACCACCCCGGCGGTGAAGCTCGCCGTGGTGGTGTCGGTGACCGGGGCGATCGCGGCGGCGAAGCTGGCCGCCGCGGTCCCGGAGGCCGGCGATGTTGTTGTATTGCCGGCCGCGTCAGCGCTCACCACCCGGTAGTAGTAGCGGGTGTTCGCGGCCAACCCGGATAGCGCCACCGAATGGCTGGTGGCCAGTCCGGCTGTCGATGCGCTCGAGCTGAGCGTGGTCGCCGACGTCCCGTAGTTGACCACGCTGGTGGCAACCTCATCGGTCGTCCAGGTCACCGTCGCGGTCGCGCCGGAACCGGTCGCGGCCACGCTCGACACCACCGGTGCGGTGATATCGGCCGGGCTGAAGCTGGCCGGCGCGTTGGCGGTCGCTGGCGAGGTCGTGCTGTTGTTGGTGGCGTCCGCGCTCACCACCCGGAGGTAGTAGGTGGTGCTCGCGGTAAGGCCGTTCAGTGCCACCGAGTGCGCGGTGCTCAGCCCGGACGTGGATGCGGTCGAGGTCAGCGAGCCGGCGCTGGTGCCGTACTGCACCGTGCTGGTGGCGGCCTCGTCGGTCGTCCAGGTCACCGTCGCGGTGGTACCCGAGCCAGCTGCGGTCACGTTGGTGACCACCGGCGCGGTGACATCGGCCGGTGCGGTGTTGGTGTCGTTGAACACCGGGTCGACCCAGTAGTTGGAATTCGAACCGTTGGTCGGGGCAAGCCCACCGGTGCCGTACAGGTAGAGGCCGGGATGGGCCGGCATGTGCAGCGGCGAGTTGTCGATGCCCGTGCTGGCGAAGGTGCCGCCGTAGGTCTCGGCGTAGAAGCCGACCGGTGCGTAATAGGACGCGATGTAGGTGGTGTTGGCGGTGATCGCTACCGGATTGGTGAACGACACCTGCTGCCAGCCGGACGCGCTCTCGCCGGCGAAGGTGGCAGTCGCCAGCAGCGTGCCGGTCGAGGTCCACAGCGAGCCGGTGTGGCTACCGGTGTTCTGCGGGCCCTTGAAGAACTGCACGCCAGAGATGTAGCCGGCCCGATCGGCACTGAACTGCACACCCACCTCGACCGCGTGGCCGTCGTTGACCGACGGGGTATCCGGCAGCGCGCTGTCGTTCCACATGCTGCACGGGCAGTTGCTGGGCGTGACGTTCGGCGGGATCGTGGTGAACGACCAGGTGGTCGAGGTCGGCATCGCGTTGCCCGCGACGTCGGAGGCGGTCACGCTGGCGGTGTACTTCACGTTCTGGGCCAGCGCAGCGGTCGGGGTGAAGGTGGCGACCTGGGTTGGCGCGTCGTAGCTCGCGGTACCGGCCACCGGGTTGTTCGAGTCGTCGGCCAGCGTGAAGGTCAGGCTGGCCGGGTTGATCGGCTCGGAGAACGTCGCGGTCGGCGCCGCCGAAGTGGCCACGCTGGTCGCGGTGTTCAGCGGGCTGAGCTTGGTCACCGTCGGCGGGGTGGTGTCGCCGGGCGGGGTGAGCGTGGTGGCGAAGACCGGATCGACCCAGTAGTTGGAGTTCGAAGCACCGGTCGGGAAGCCCGAGCCGTACAGGTAGTAGGACGGGTGCGCCGGGACGTGCAGCGGCGGGTTGTCCACCCCGTTAGCGGCGAAGCTGCCACCGTAGGTCTCGGAGTAGTAGCCAACGTTGGTGTGATAGGACACCAGGTAGGTGGTGTTCGCGGTGACCGTCACCGGCGTTGCGAAGCTGACGGTCTGCCAGCCGGTCGCCGACTCGGTGCCGAAGGTGGCGGTGGCCAGCAGCGTGCCGTCATTGCCCCACAGCGAACCGGTGTGGGTGCCGGTGTTCTGCGGACCCTTGTAGAACCGGATGCCGGTGATTTGGCCGGCGACATCGGCGGTGAACTTGACGCCCAACTCGACCGAGTGCGGGTCATTGATGGTCACCGAGTCCGGGGTTGCGGCGTCGTCCCACACGCTGCACGGGCAGACGCCAGGCGTCGGGCTCGGCTGCGCGGTGGTGAAGGACCAGACGAACGGTGCGCTCGAAGTCACCCCGGCCAGGTCGGTCGCTGAGACGCTCGCGGTGTACTTCACCCCACGGCTCAGCGCCGCGGCCGGGGTGAAGGTGGCGGTCTTGGTCGCGCTGACGTAGCTCGCAGCGCCGGCCACAGCGGTTCCGGTCGCGTCCTTCAGGGTGAACACCAGGCTGGCCGGTGCGATGTCGGAGGTCAGCACCGCCTGCGGGGCAACCGCCACCGAGACGCTGGTGGCCGTGTTCAGCGGGGTGACCGAGGCCGCCGTCGGGCCAGTGATCGGTCCAGCCGGCACGGTGCTGAACGACCAGGTGTAGGGCGCTGCCATCGGCGTGCCGGAGGCGTCACTGACCGACACGGTGGCGGTGTAGGTGAGCCCGGCCGACAGCGGCTGGGTCGGGTTGAAGGTCGCGGTCAGCGTGGTCGGGTTGTAGGACGTGGTGCCGGTGGCCTGGCTGCCGGTGGTGTCCTGGATGGTGAACGACATGGTGGACGGGTTGACCACGCCGCCGAAGGTAACCGTCGGTGAGGTCGCGGTGGCGACATCGGTGCTGCTTGGCGCCGGGGTCACGCTGGCCACCGTCGGGCCACCGGTACCGGCGGCCGCGGTGCTGAACGTCCAGCTGTAGGCAGCGGTCAGCGCCACCCCGGTGGTGTCAGAGCCATTGACTGTTGCGGTGTAGGTGGCGTTGCTGGTCAGGGCAGCGCTCGGCGTGAAGGTATAGACCTGGCTGGTTGCGTTGTAGGCGGCCGTGCCGGCGACCGAAACACCTGCCGAGCTCTTCAGGCTGAAGCTGAGCGTGGCGGCGTTCATCGCCTTGGAGAAGGTGGCGCTCGGCGTCGTGGAGACCAGCGCGTTGGTGGCGCCGGCGGCCGGGCTGGTTGAGCTGACCGACGGTCCGGACGAGGCCGCACCCGGGGTGAAGTTCACGTCGACGTAGTAGTTGACGCCGTCGTCGCTGTACGGGGTGAACTTGTCGCCGCCGTAGTTGTAGACGCCGTTGATCTTGCTCGGATCGGCCGGGGTCTTGGACACCGCGTGCAACGGCGCGGCGTCGTAGTCGCGGTAGTAGAAGTAGTCGATGTCCTTGGAGTAATGGCCGTTCGGCGCGTAGTAGCTGGCCACGTAGGTGGTGCCGGCGGTGATCGCGACCGGGGTCGCGAACGTCATGCTCTGCCAGCCGGAGGCGCTCTCGCTGGTGAAGGTGCCGGTGGCCAGCTGAGCACCCGAGGCGGTCCACAGCGTGCCGGTGTGGGTGCCGGTGTTCAGCGCCGACTTGTAGAACCGGATGCCGGTCACGCTTCCGCTGGTGTCGGCGGTGAACCGGATGCCGAGGGAGAAGGCGTAGGAGTCACCGGAGTCAGCGGTCTTGGGGACGCTGGCACCGAACAGCGAGCACGGGCAGTTGGTGTTGACGGTGACGCCGG
>JBDSAN010000450.1:0-12306 GCA_039922115.1 Jatrophihabitantaceae bacterium | reverse complement strand
GATCTCGTCCCAGGCGTCCTCGTCGAGCTTGTCGCGGGCCAGCACCGCCAGCAGGCCGCGTCCGAACACGTTCTGCGAGCGGGCCAGCCGGGCCCGCAGCCGCAGCATCCGGCCGGCGGTGGGCTCGGGGACGTCCAGCAGCGGCGTCGCTTCAAGGGTCGGCTGGTCCGCTGCCGGAGCCTCGACCTGCTGCGTATCGAGCGGTGGCGTGTCGACCGGCGCGGTACGTGGTGGCGCGGTCGGCTGGCTGATGGTGGCCGACGGCGGCGGGACGGCACGTCCGCGCCGGGCACGCGGCAGCACCAGCCCGGCGAGCAGCGCGACGGCGACCACAACGATGGCCAGGGCGATCAGCAGGTAAGCAAGCACCCGTCCAGTCTGTCAGCCCGCACCGTCCCGGCCGGTCGGTGGCCTGCCGGATCGCGGCCAGGCAGCACCTCGCGAGCTGATCCGCTCAGCTTGGCCGCAGCTCCGACACCAACCGGTGCAGGTCCTCGATTCGTTCGGTCAGCGCAGCCAGATCGGCCCGGGTGGCCGCCTGCACCGAGGCTTCGGTCTCGCGCACGCTGTCGATCAGCCAGCTGGCGATCGAGGCGGTGACGATGCGAGCAAGGCCACCCCGCCAAGCATCAGGCCGACCGCGACCGCTCGTCCCTGCCCGGTCACCGGGTACATGTCGCCGTAGCCGACCGTCGAGATCGTCACCACCGCCCACCACAGCGCGTCGGGGAAGGACTGGATCGTCCCACCGTGACCACGCTCGGCGTCCATGATCGCCAGCGAGCCGCAGAACAGCAGCAGCGCGGTGCCGCCAGCCACGTACACCGCGATCCGGCCGCGAAGCGAGTTGGTCGCGCCTCGGTTCAGCGCCTTGAGCAGCATCACCAGCCGCAGCAGCCGCATCGGACGCAGGATCGGCAGCGCGACCACCGCCAGGTCGAGCAGGTGCCGCGACCAGTAATGCCAGCGCCGATCGGCCAGTACCAGCCGGGCTCCGTAGTCGAGGACGAAGATCAACCACGCGATCAGGTCAACAGCGGTGCACAGCTGCTTCCAGCCACCGGTCAGCGAACTATCCAGGATCGGCCAGGCGTAGGCGGCCAGGAAGGTGATGGCGGTGATGGTCAGCGGCCATTCGCTGGCGGCCTCCCACCGTGCAACCTTGCGATTCGCGACAACTGCTGGCTCTGTCATGGAGTGGATTATCTGCCCAGGTTGGTGCCCCGCCAGCTGCCCAAGGCACAGCGCGCGTGATCGGCCGCGCTGAGCATCGCGAATTCGAGCGGGCGATCACGCCGGCGCCAGGCCGGCTCGGTACGGTCGCGGTATGAGTGAACTGCCGCACGCCGTCGATGTGGTGGTCGTCGGAGCCGGCCTGGCCGGGCTCGCTGCCGCTCGAAAGCTCACCCTGGCCGGACGGCAGGTGCTGCTGGCCGAGGCAGCCGATGCGGTCGGTGGCCGGGTCCGCACCGATCAGCTGGATGGGCTGCTGCTCGACCGTGGCTTCCAGCTGCTCAACCCCGCCTACCCCGAAGTCCGGCGGGTGGTGGACCTGGACGCGCTGCGGCTACAACCGTTCGAGGCTGGCGCGGTGATTGCGCACGGCAGCGGACGCGGTGTGGTCGGCGATCCGCGCCGGCTGCCGCGTGACCTGCCAAGTACCCTGCGGCTGCCGCTGGGCTCGTGGCGGGAGAAGATCGCGTTGGCCCGGTGGGCGGTCGAGATCGGCTACGGGCCGGTTAAGCGGCTCAAGGCCCAGGCCGACCTGAGCCTGGCTGAGGCGCTAGGTCGCCGAGGCTTGGACGGCGCGCTTACTAGCGGGGTGCTTCGACCGTTCCTGGCCGGCGTGCTCGGCGAGGACGAGCTGGCCACCTCAGCGGTGTTCGCCGAGCTGCTGGTGCGCTCGTTCGTGCGAGGCACTCCGGCGATTCCGGCCGGCGGCATGCAGGCGCTGCCGGAACAGCTCGCGGCAGGCTTGCCGGCTGGCACTTTATCCTTGCTTACCAAGGTAAACGGCCTGCACGGCAGCAGGGTAGAAACCGATCGGGGCGAGGTCCGCGCGCGGGCGGTACTGGTGGCCGCCGACCCGGTCACGGCCGCAACGCTGACCGGCCTGCCGAGCCCGACCATGCGGGCGCTGACCACCTTCTACTACCTCGCCGAACGGCCGCCGACCGATCGGGCACTGCTGCACCTGGACGCCGACCGGCGAGGTCCGCTGGTCAATACCGCGGTGATCAGCAACGCCGCACCGTCCTATGCGCCCGGCCGGCACCTGGTCGCGGCCACCACCCTGGGCAGTGACGCCAGCACCGGAGCCGAGCTGGCCGCCCGCAAGCACGCCGGCCTGATCTACGGCTGTGCCAGCGCGGACTGGGAACTGGTGGCCAGCTACCCGATCGCCGGTGCGCTGCCGGACACGCCGCCCGGTACCTTGCTACGCCGGGACGTCCGGCTTGGCGAGGGCCGCTACGTTGCCGGCGATCACCGCGACACCTCCTCGATCCAGGGCGCGCTGGTCTCTGGCCGGCGAGCGGCTGAGGCAGTACTGGCCGACCTTCGCTGAGCGCATGGCTGGCCAGCGCTCAGGCGACGGCCAGCACGGCAACCCGGCGGCTGGTGGTCAGGTTGCCAGTCGCGGCACCGACGTATGAGCCGGAGGTCGGCCGCACGTCGGCATAGTCCCGGCCGGTCGCGATGGTGACGTAGCGAGCCGAGCCAGCCACCCCGTTGCACGGGTCGAACGGCATCGCCAGCGCGTGGTCGCCGGCAGCGACCAGCACCTCGACCCAGGCGTGGGTGCCGCCCTGCCCGAGCAGGTGCCCCGACACGTAGCGGGCCGGCAACGACAGCAGGTGGCAGAGCGCGAGCATCACGTGTGCCGAGTCCTGGCAGACGCCGCGACCCCCTGCCAGCGCCTCGGCCGCCGTGGTGCGCACCGAGGTGATGCCGTACTCGTAGCTGATTTCCTGATGAACCCAGCGACACAGCGAGGCCGCCAGCTCCAGCGCACCGGCACTGCTGCGGTGCGCTGCGGGGTGCTGCCGGCGCAGTAGCTCGGCCTGGGCGCGCAGCCGATCGTCCGGCGCGGTCAGCCGGGTCGCGGCCAGCAGGCGCGGATCAACCAGCGCCGCCGCGCTGACCCGAGTCGGGCCGTCGGCGCGAACCCGTTCCAGCAGCGCGCTGATCCGGAACGACACGCTGTGCTCGACCCGGTCGGCGCGCAACCGGACCACCGTGTTGCCATGCCGGTCCCGCCGGGTCTCCCGCCGCGCACGCGCGCCCTCGACCTGCAGCCGGTGGGCCAGCAGCCGCTGGTTGCCGTGTCGCTGCGGCGGCACCACCACCAACCGTTGCCGCAGCTGCTCGACCGGGCTGAGGTAGGAGTAGCTGAAACTCTGTTCCAACAGGTAGCGGACCCGATCAGCGCCGTCCAGGTCGACCTGGTCGTGCTCGATCACCGGCGCCTCGAGCAGCCGCTGGTCGAGCATCATCGCGGCACTGCCTCGTCGGCCCGTACCGTCATCTCGTTCAGGTGTGGCCCGCCGAAGGTGGTGGCCATCGCGACGTCGGAGGCGTCCCGACCTCGACCGATCACCACCCGCCCCTTGCGCCGGACGTTGTTGCGGGGGTCGAAGGTCCACCAGCGATCACCGAGCCAGACCTCCATCCAGGCGGCGAAATCCATCGGCGCCGGATCAAACGCTACGTCCATATCGGGAAGGTAGCCGAAAACGTAGCGGGCCGGGATGTTCAGGGCACGGCAGAAGGTGATCGCCAGGTGGGTGAAATCGCGGCAGACACCGAGCCGGCTGTGGTAGACGTCAGCGGCCGTGGACCAGGCCGATGAACTCCCGTACTGGAAGGTGAGGTGGGAATTGACCTGGTCGCAGATCGCCTGCACCCGGGAGTAGCCGCGTGGGGTCGACCCGAACAGCTCCCAGGCCTGCGCGCCCAGGACATCGGGCAGGCAGTACCGGCTCGGAAGCGTGTAGATCAGCACGTCGTCGGGCAGGTCATCCGGCGCCAGCTCGGCGGCTGCCTCATCGAATTCCTCGGTGGAATCAGGCACTTCCAGCTCGGCCTGATACCGGAAGCTCGATTCACCGGCTGGTAGCACCACCCTGGTGCACGGATTGCCGTACAAGTCCTGGTAGCCGCGTAGCTGCATCTGCGGGTCGGCCGACCACTGCTCACTGAGCACCGAGATTTCAGCGGCCTGGCTCGGCTGAACCTGGAAGATCGCGGGCGTTGCGATCTCGGCCCGATAGCTGAACTCGCACCCGACCGACAGCCGCCGTGTCCTCATCGTCCCGATGATGGCACACCCTTGTTACCAACGGTCGCAGCCTGACCGCACGTCATCGCGGCTGACGGTCAGCGGCTGACGGTCAGCGGCGACCGGTCAGCGGCGGCGACTCAGCCGCCGGCGACCGGTGGCCAGGTAGTACCGCGCGCTCTGCCTGGCGAAGGCGGCCCGGCACGGGCCGTTGAAGATCGCGAAGTCATCGAACTGGTGCGCCCCTGGCCGGTCGCTGATCGCGACAGCGGCGTCGCGCACCGCCGCGAGCTGAGCCACCGTCATCGGCAACGGTGCCTCGTCCGGCTGGTAGTCAGTACCGAGCGGGTAGTCGCGGCCGGGCCAGCTGGTCATCTCGATATGGCAGCCCAGCACGTGACTCACCGGCCGGCGTTCGGCGAAGGCGACCAGCCGATCGAGGCTGCTGCTGAACGCTGGCATGTCCTTCACGTAGAGCCGGCCCGGGTAGACGGTGTCGCCGGTCAGCAGCAACCTGGTTGCCGGGTCATAAACCGCGATCGAGGACGCCTCGTGACCAGGTATGCCGAGCACCTCCAGCAACCGGCCACCGAGCTCGAATGTGCCTGCCTGATAAGGCCAATCGACAATCTCGAAGAACGCGGCGACCTCGGCGGCCCGGTGCCCCAGCACGATCGTGTTCGGCCGCAACTCGAACTGCCCGTCGGCCGCCACGTGATCACGATGGGCGTGCGTGTGCGCCACGATCAGGCTGGTCTGCGGGCCGATCAGCTGGTCGACGGTGCTGCGCAGCGGTAACCGCTCGGCTTCGGCAGTCGCCCCGGTATCGAACAGGATCGCGCAATCGGTGCCGGCCAGCAGGTACAGGAACGGGCCTTCATAGTTCACAGCCTTGCTCTGCCGCAGGATCCAGGTATCGGGCGCGGCCTGATGCACCTGCAGCGGCGGTTCACCAGCGGCGCCCTAAATCCAGTCGACGGCTAGGTCCACGCCCTGCATGGCCGTTGACACTATCGCCACCGACCGTCCGGCGGAACCACACTCGGCCGGTCGATGCTCGCCGCACCGCGATGCAGCAACGCGATCAGGTAGCAGACGGCGACGATCGTGTTCAGGTAGCCGAGTATCGAGGCGATCACCAGCACCGGATTGGACAGCAGCAGCTCAGCCAGCATCGCTCCGGATGCGTTGTGCAGCAGGTAGAAACTGACCTCGGCCAGCAGAAAGCCGGCCAGCACCGCGGTCGCGGCGCGGCTGCCGGTCAGCTGCAGCCAGATTCCGTAACCGAACCAGCCGCAGGCGACTACCAGCGGGACGGACAGGCTTAGCCTGGCAGGCCAATCCGGGCCGTACTGGTGTACCAGGTAGGGCACCTGCCAGGCGTAGTCGGCGACCGTGAGCACGACCAGTGGCAGCAGCCAGCCGATTCCGGACGTCCGGACCGGCTGTTGGTCGGTAACGGTTGCTAGCTGGCTACCGTCGCGTTCGCAGAGCGCCATGGCCACGACCATGCCGCAGCCGCCAGGTCGACACCTCCGGAAATACCCTGAGATACACCCTGATCCGGCTCGGGCTGACCCGCGCTAACCGTCCTGGCGGGTTGGCGGGTTGGCTAGCCTTCCTCGCGCAGACCATTGAGCAGGAAGGCGCGCGAGCGGGCATCGGCCATCGCGTTGTACAGCTTGCGGTCGTAGTCGGGGTCCTGATTGGCGATCAGGCCGCAGGTGCGCCGATCCCACACCTGCCTGGACGCCGGGCTTCGCAACACGACCACGATCTCGGTTTCGTCCTGGGCCGTTCCGTAGTGGGCAGCCTGCCAGCTGGCATCGGCCGGTGCCTGCAACGCCTGCGGCGCGAGCACCGACCCGACCGACTGGTGGCGATCCCACTGCCGAGCCAGGTACAGCAGCCCGGCCACGATCAGCAGCAGGACTACCAGCTCAGCGACGATCCGCACCATGGCACTCCCCCTTCCATCGCAGTCCCAGCCACCGTTGTGATTGCGGCTCAGTCGATCTCGGCGCGCAGCCGCTTGCGATCGAGCTTGCCGATACTGGTCAGCGGGATCTGGTCGACCAGCCGGATCTCGCGCGGGTACTTCACCGCCGACAGGTGCTCCTTGGCATAGGCCCGCAGCTCCTCGACCGTCGTCGCTGCGTCCGTGACCAGCTGCACGAACGCCACCGGCACCTCGCCATGCTCGGGATCGGGGCGACCGACCACGGCGCAGTTGGCGATGTCGGGATGGGCGATCAGCGCCTCCTCCAGGTCACGCGGATAGATGTTGAAGCCGTCGCGGATGATGACGTCCTTGATCCGGTCCACGATGTAGAGATGGCCATCGGAGTCGAGCCGACCGACATCACCGGTGTGGAACCAGCCATCCCGCAGGGCAGCTTCGGTCTCGGCCGGTGAGTTCCAGTAGCCGCTCATGAGCATCGGCCCGCGCACGCACACCTCGCCATCGACGTCGGCGACCTGCTCGGGAGCGCGATCCAGCGCGGTGGCGATACCCAGCTCGACGATCGGCGCGGCCTGGCCGACGCTGCCGGCCCGTGGCGGCCGCTCGATCGGCGCGGAGGAGATGATCGCGGCGGTCTCGGTGCAGCCGTAACCTTCGGCAACCTGGATATGCGGTAAGCGCTGCGTCCACTGCGCCAGGATCTCGGCCGGCAACGGCGCGCTGCCGCTGGTGAGCCGGCGCATCGCGGACAGGTCATAGCGTTCCAGCGGCTGTTGCAGCAGCAGCCGCAGCATGGTCGGCACCAGCGGCGAGGTGTTCACCCGTTCGGATTCAGCCAGCTTGAGCCAGTTCTCGGCGTCGAACCAGCGCATCAGCACCGAGGTCATCGGGCTCACCATGTGCAGTTGCATGGTCGAGATCATCAGGCCGTACACGTGGGCCAGCGGCAATGGCTGCAGCGAGACCGACAGCCCCGCATCCAACCCGGTCACGGTGGCCGACCAGCCAGCGGCCGAGAGCGCGTCGTGGCTGAGCATGACACCCTTGGCGCGTCCGGTGGTGCCGCCGGTGTAGAGCAGCGCGGCCAGGTCCGTCGAGTCGGCATCGAGCAGCGGCGCCTCGGCCGCGTCCTCCAGTTCGGCGAACGAGCGCACCGGCGGTCCCGCCAGCTCGGCAAGCTCCTGCGCAGGGTCGAGCCCGGCGACCACGATCGCGGCCAGCTCCGGCGCGTCAGCCGCCGCCGTGCGCACCTTGGCCAGGAACTCCACGGTGGTTATCACCAGCCGGGCACCCGAGTCGATCAGGACGTGGCGCAACTCGTCCTCGCTGAGCAGGAACAGCACCGGGGTCACCACCGCGTTGGCCCGCCAGATGCCCTGGTAGGCGACGTTGACCTCGAGGCAGTTGGCCATGCAGACCACCACTCGATCGCCGGCCCGCACGCCGTGATCGCGCAGTCCGGTGGCCAGCCGCCGGGACCGCTCGCCGAGTTCGGCAGCGCTGCAGCGCCGGCCTTCGAACACGGTGTCCAGGTCCTCGCCGAGCAGGTCCCAGGTGCGCTGGGCGAGCACCGGTATTGCCGTTCCGGTCGGCTCGGTGCGCAGCTGCCGAGGATCCATCGCGCTGGGCCTCCTGATCGGCTCAGGCCGCGCCAGCCGCAGCCTGAGCGCCATCATGCCAGCCCGCGACCCCCGCGGCCCGGCTCGCGGTAGGCGCGGGCGCTGTCGCCTGGTAAGCAATGCACATGATTACCAGGGTCAACGTGGCTGAGGTGGCCAGGCTGCCGGCGTTCTGCCATGCCACCGTCGTCGGCAACCAGGTCTTCGTCTCGGGCAGCATCGGCGCCAAGCCTGGCCTGCTGGAACTGGTCGAGGGCGGTGTGCCGGCCGAGACCATCCAGACGCTGCACAATATCGAGGCGATCCTGCGGGCCTGCGGTTGCACGCTTGCCGACGTGGCGAAGGTGAACGTTTACCTGACCGACATGACAGCCTTCGCGGCGATGAACGAGGCCTACCTGAACGTGTTCGGCGACGATCCGCCGGCCCGGATCACGGTCGGTTGCACCGCGCTGGCCCTCGGCGCCTCGGTCGAGATGGATTGCGTCGCGTTCGTCCCAGACCACTCGGGCGGCACTGGCAGTTCGGGCGGCAATAGGGCGCGCTGAATCCGCGGGAACTCGACGGCTTGCTCCAGCAGGAACGCTGTCTCGATCAGGGTCCGCTCGTCGCCGTAGGCCGCCGACAACTGCACGCCGATCGGGATTCCCTCGGCCGACATTGCCGTCGGCAGCGAGATTGCCGGGCCGCCGGCGATGTTGTTCAGCGGCGTGAAGGCCACGTAGCGCTGCAGCCGGTCGATCAGCTCGTCGAATTCCACCATCGGACTCAGGTAGCCCAGCTTGGGCGGCAGGTGGGCCAGCACCGGTGACAGCACCAGTTCGTGCCGGTCGAACATCCGGGCGTAGGCATGGCTGGTCGCGCGCAACCGGCGAATCGCGCCGGGCGTCCGGCTCAGGTTGCGGCGGTGGTAGCGGCGCAGGCCCAGGGTCAGTCCATCCAGCCGGTCGGCGTCGAAGTGCCGGTCGAAGCTCAGCCGGCCGGTGCTCGCGGCCAGATCACCGAGCAATCCCCAGTACTGCAGGAAGTCGTCGGCGAACTGCTGGCTAACCGGCGGCTCGATCGGCTCGATGAGGTGGCCGGCGCTCGCCAGCAGGGCAGCGGTGGCCTCGACCGCGGCCCGAGTCTGCGGATCGACCACCGCCCCGTTCACCGATTGCAGCAGCAGGCCGATCCGCAACCGGCGATCGGCCGGGCCGCACACCAAGCCGATCGGCGGTAAGGCAGGGTTGCGCCAGTAATTCTCCGATTCGAACCAGAACGCGGCGGTGTCGCGCACGGTACGAGTTAGCACGCCCTCAGACACCATGTTCAGCGGCAGGTGCCGGGCCTGCTCGGCGTCGCGGTGCCGGTGCCGGCTCGGTTTGAGCCCGACCAGGCCAGCCGCCGCGGCCGGGATCCGGATCGAGCCACCACCGTCGTTGGCATGTGCGATCGGGACCACGCCGGCCGCCACCAGCGCTGCCGAACCACCGGAGGATGCTCCCACCGAGTAGTCGGTGTGCCAGGGATTGCGGGTCGGTGGCGCGGCGCGGAACTCGGTACTGGCGTTGAAGCCGAACTCCGGCAACCGGCTCTTGCCGAGCACGGTCAGCCCGGTGCTCAGAAACTGCTTGGCATAGCCGCCGTCCCGGCTGGCCGGCCGGGCCCGGTAGGCATCGGTGCCGTGGTTGGTCGGCATCCCACGAAGCTCGGTGTTGTCCTTGATGAAGCTCGGCACCCCGTAGAGAATCCCCTTATCGCCGGTGGGTAAACGTGGTTCGCGATAGGCTTTGAAGGCGACCGCGCGCAGCCGATCCTCGACCGCCTCGGCCCGCGCGATGGCGGCCTCGGCCAGTTCTTGGACGCTGACCTGCCCAGCCGCGACCTGCTCGGCCAGGCCGACCGCATCCTGCTCACCGAGCGCGTCATCGCCGAACGCGTGTACCCGCCTGCCGGTCATCGCCGGCTCAGCGCAGGCCGGCGAACAGGTCGTCCTCGGGCAGGTCGGCTCCGGTGCTGTCGTGCACCCGGACGAAGGTCTCCACACCCATCATCTTGGTGAACAGCTCCTCGCCCATCCGCAGGAAGAAGATGTTCTCGGTCTGGCTGGCGTGCGCGGCGAGGGCGTCGAACTTCTGCCTGCCGAAGCCGGTGGTGTCGATCCACGAGGTGACCTGATCGTCCGGCAGGCCGATGTCGGCCGGCGGCCCGCTCGCCGAGGCGTCGCCCTCGTCCCAGTCCACGCCGTGCTCGCGCATCACCCGGCCGAATTCGGCCAGCTGCGAGCGCGGCACGGTCGACCAGTAGACCTTCGACGGGATGCCGGTGCTGGCTACCGCGGCCATCGTGATGCGGTGTGCCTGGATGTGGTCAGGGTGGCCATAGAAACCGTTCTCGTCATAGGTCACCACGACATCGGGCTGGTACTTGTGCATCAGCACGGCCAGTCGTGCCGCGGCCTCGTCCACCGGCGTGGTCCAGAACGAGCCGGGTGCATCGTTGGCCGGCCAACCCATCATTCCCGAGTCGGGATAGCCGAGCAGTTCCAGCTCGCTGACCTTGAGCACCTCGCAGCTGGCTTCGAGTTCGGCCTGCCGCAATTGCACCACCGTGGCCGGGTCGTGGCCGTCATCGCCGGGCTTGACCCCACCGGGACCGTCGCCGCAGCCGCCGTCGGTGCAGGTCACCAGCACCGTGCGAATCCCCTCAGCGGCATAGCGCGCCAGAACCCCGCCGGTTCCGGTTGCCTCGTCATCGGGATGGGCGTGTACCGCCATCAGGGTCAACGGTCGAGAAGTCATGCCGCCCACCCTAATGTGAGCTGCCGACAACCTCAGCCGAGCAGCACGACGGTGTAGCCGCCGAAGACCTGCCCCTGCTGGCTGGCGGTGACCCGGTAGACATGAGCCTGGCCGGCCGCCGGTGCCGTGTCCCCGGTGGCGAAGGTGACCTGCTGATCATCGTCGGTCACCTGCTGGGTCGGCGCCTGCCCACCGAAGTTCGCCCCGCCGCCGATCGAGCGCGGCGCGCCGAGCAGCACCTGGCCGGTCGGCGCGGCCTGGGCCGGGAACTGGCCGCGCACCCCGGTCCGCAATTGCAACCAGGGCATCGCGTGCGGTGCCACCCGCTCGACGGCGACCTGCGCCGGTTCGCCGTAGAGCGGGCCGACCTTGAGCGTGAGCGGGCCAGTAAGCAGGTCGGTCAACGCGGCCGGCGCGTCCAGCCGGCGCAGCGCGTGCGGCTGGTCGGCCGCGGCGATGACGTGGATGTTGCGCTGGGCGACGTGCCGGTTCAGCGCGGCGTCCCAGGGCGGCGTGCCCAGCCCGTCCGAGGTCTCGTCCCAGATCCGGACCAGCAGGCACTCGTGGCCGCCGTTGACGAAGGTCGGCACCCAACCGATCGGGCACTTGACCACCGCATGCGACCGGCCGCTACCCCGAGCGCCGAGCGAGACCATGCTCTGGCCGATCAGGTTCGCACTGGACGGGCCGATGCCCAGCGACGGATCGCACCAGTAGAACTCCACGATCACGTTCGGGGCTTGGGCCAAACCGAAATTCCAGACGTGGGCGTAGAGCGTATTCGGCTTGCCAGCCAGCGCGGTCTGGCCGAGTTCTGGTGGCCTGGCCGGCGCAACCGCCGGGTCGACACCGGCCAGCAGCAGGATGTCCGGGCTTTCCCAGAACGGCCCGACCACCGGCCGAGCGCCGAGATCACCCTGATTGGCACGCATGAACAGGAACGGTAGGTACAGCTCGTTGCGCGGGCCGGGCCACTGGTTCGGCGGCTTGGTTCCGAAGTTGCCAGGCTCCAGGGTGCCGCCGGGGACCTGCCCGGTCGAGGTGCCGCAAGTGTGGCCTGGCCGTCCCGGGTTGTTCCAGCCGACCGTGGTGCCACCGTCGCCGCCGCCGCCGTGACCGCCGCCGCCGTGACCGCCGCCGCCGTGACCGCCATGGCCACAGCCGGCGTGCTCGGCGCCGCGGCCGCACTCACACCGCTCGTGATGTTGGTGGCAGCCGCAGGCTCGGCCGCACTGGCAGTGCCGGGTCGCTTCCGGCTGTCGCTGGCCGCGGCAAGCGCAGTGGCAATCGCCGGCGCACGAGTGCCGCGCCTGATCACAGCAGCAGGTCATGACGGGCCCCCGTCCGAGTTGGCACCGGTCGCATCCGGCGGCTTGGCGAAGATGATGATCTGATCGGGCGGGTCGACATAGTGCAGCTTCATCGGCGCGCCACCGTGGTCCCACTCATCATCAGGTGCCAGCCAGGGCGGCGCCGCCGGCTTGTCGTAGTGGAACCCGAGGTCGGTGGTGCCACGCTGGTCGCCACGGATCCAGTCCCAGGTCAGGTAGGCATAGGCCCGGTCGGCATCCAGGTTGAACTGGGTCGAGTAGCCGGTCGGATTAGTCAATTGTCCGATAAGATATGCCGAAAACGGGACGGGATCGCCCAGCGGAGAATGCC
>JBDSAN010000449.1:0-5047 GCA_039922115.1 Jatrophihabitantaceae bacterium | reverse complement strand
CGCCAGCTTGCCGCAATCGACTGCGATCCACCGTCTGTCGAGCGCCCGCGCTGCTACTGCGGTAGTCCCCGAGCCGGCGAAGCAGTCGAGGACGAGATCCCCCTCGTTCGAGGACGCCGCGATGATTCGCTCGAGGAGCGCCACCGGCTTCTGCGTTGGATAGCCGACCCGGTCCGTCGCCTGACTGTTCACCGGTGCGATGTCGTTCCATAGATCATCGACCACCCGGCCCTCATTCTCGTCCAGGTAGCGCTTAAGCCGAGGTCGTTTGGTGCCATCGTTGGGCTTGTAGATCCGGCCGTCGAGGTCGAGTTCATCCATCGTCGCCTTGCTGTACCGCCAGCCCTTCTCAGGCGGCGGAAAGCCCCGCCACACATACATGAGGTTGGGTCGCGGGTTGGGACTAGTCAGGTTGTCGAGCTGGTATCTACCACGCCCGTCCTGGTCGTCATTTACATACTTGGTCGACTCATAGTGGGGATCTTGGGGCTCGCGCGGCTCGTTCCAAACGAATCGGTCCCGGGTCTTGACGTAGGCAAGGATTGTCTCGTGGACAGGTGCCCACCGCTTCGCATCACCATGGCCGGATGATCGCTTCCATACGATCTCGGCCAGCAGGTTGTTGGCTCCGAAGATTTCATCCAGGGCGACCTTCATGTAGTGCACCTTGTTTGTGTCCAGGTGCAGGTACAGGGCTCCATCGTCGGCGAGTAACTCGTGGATCAGGATGATCCTTCTCCGGAGGTACTCAACGAACTGGGCACCTTCGACCTTGTCTCGGTACGCCAGCGCACCTCGCCGGCCACGGAACTCCCGCTTCGTGGCAAAGGGCGGATCGATGTAGCAGAGGCGAACGCCCTGCGTTCCGTCAGCGTTACGAAGGGCTCCGCGTTCCTTAAGGTCGAGCAGCGTCCTCAATACCTGGAGGTTGTCGCCGAAGACCAGCTTGTCCGTCCAGTCGGCCTTGGTGGCGCCGAAGACCTTTTGGACCTGCAGAGGCACTGCCATCACGCCGGCCAGCACGGACCCGCGGGTCTCCTTGCCCGCGTAGTTCAGTTCGGCCTCGCGTCCTGCGGTGAAAAGCAGCGATTTATAGCGTTCATCCAGTGGCAGGCCGGCGCGAATGCGCGCAACCACGGCGTCCACCTCGTGCTGGTCGACGCCGGTCACCAACGACGGTTTCTCGGCTGTACTCATCTTGGCTAGAACATACTTGAGCCCTCCCAGCGGGTGACGAAGTGCAGTCGCCCGATGTTGTGGCGACGACCGGGCAGAACTTCGCCTATGTCGACTGGTAAGTTAGTTACCAGTCGATGAGCGAGACGGAGGAACGTTTTGAAGGTCAGAGTGCAAGCGACGATCGATGTTGACGTAGAGGCATGGATCGCGGACTACGGCTGCACGCGCAACAATGTCCGGTCAGAGGTCGTCAAGCACTTCATGACGGCGCTCCAGGACGCATACGGCGTAAGGGCGGGACTGGCGACCGTAAGCCCGCAGGCCCTGACGGATGGCCGATCACAGGCCCGACTCGGTTGAGTCGCCCCGAACAACCTCACCCGATAACGTTCGGGGGTGCCCCTGGACGATGAGATGTCCCAGAAGCTCGTCCACGCAGCCAAGATGACCGGCGAGTGGCGGGCCGAGCGCGACAGTCTCATTCGAAAGGCACATGACGCAGGCGGGGGCGTGCGGGAGATTGCGCGAATGGTCAGCCTCTCGCATCCAGCAATACTTGGCATTCTCGCGCGCTCAGCCGAAGGGCAGGATGACGCTCCGATGCAGCCCGCCGGCACATCCGAGCATCCCTGCTCCGATGAAGACCCGGCTGAGTGAATATCGACTCCAGGTTTTGGCTAGCAGCCTTGCCTATAGCCGATAGGGCGCCAGTGCCGTGGGGTGATCGAGTTGGCGACGGCCTTCTGCCACCGGTCCTGCAGCCCGTCGAGCATCTACGCACGACTTTAACGCGACGTACTAGGAGTAGGTCTGCGGGATTTGTTGTGCAGGGTGGCCGAGGCGTCGATTGACTGGTCTCGGGAACTCCGTCGGCGATCGTATAGGTCTTGCAGCTGTGTCGCAGGCCGTGGAACGTTAGTCCCGATTGGCCGGGTTGGGGGCTACGGAGACGCGGCGCTGCTGCGTAGTGAGGTCGCTCCAGAAGCGGGTGCTGCCGACGGCGGCGCTTATCGGCATTCTGAGCGCCATGGTTCGGAGGCGCATCGGCGATGAGCCGAGGCCGTAGCTCCACGGCGCAGCACCTCGACGTGGAATATCGGCGAGATTGAACTCTGAATCGGGCCGGGTCGAGATGGACTGGACTTGCCGCTAAACGAACCGCTGGCACCCAGGGCTCAAGACCCTAGAAGCCCATGATGCTGGCCCTTGGTGCTCGCGCATGTCTGACCCTGTTTCGCCGACTTCCTGACCCTGTTGAAAGGTGGCAGAAACCGATGCTCCAATTTCGCTCCAGTACCCGCGAGTAACCCGGACGAATCGGGCACGCGTAGATTCCGACATAAGCCTAAATTTGGTCGGAAATACCGGATGAAACCGGCCTAAAACGGATGGTGGAGCTGAGGGGACTCGAACCCCTGACCCCCACACTGCCAGTGTGGTGCGCTACCAGCTGCGCCACAGCCCCTTACCTGGTTGGCCCGCAGCTTCTACGGACCCAGCCCACCGTCGCCAGTGAGCCGAGAAATGAGTTTACACAGCTCCCAGCCGTCCGAAGCACCAGCCCCCAACGCCCGCAGCGCGAGCCATCAACGGCCACCAAAGCCCGCCGCGCGAGCGACCGAGGCCCCATCGCCCCGCAGCGCGAGCCACCAAAGGCACGCCGCAACCAGGCACCGCCGGTCCGATAGCGGCGGCCCACCGAGCGACGACCCGTCCACGCCGGCGAACGCAGCGAATGGCGGGAAGTCCGTGCAATAGCCGGATAATCCTCCACTGTCCACGAGTGATGGCCGAAGACTCAGCGCCGTCACAAGCACCCGTCAATAGACCCCAGCAGCCCCGCGCGCCACGCCGAGACCCCCCGGATTCATTGACTCGCATCGCGCTCAGCCATACTTGGGGCGAGCCGCACCGGCCTCCCGCCGCCCATAGCACCCCAGTGGCGCGGCGAAGACAACTCATAAGGGAGACATTCGTGAACCGCAAGGAACTGGTGACCGCGGTCGCCGAGCACGCCGACCTGGAGCAGAAGACCGTCGACGCAGTGCTGCGCAGCCTGCAGGCCACCCTGGAGGGCGCAGTAGCCAAGGGTGACAAGGTCAGCGTCCCCGGCTTCTTCGCACTCTCGGTCGGCAAGCGTGCCGCCCGCGAAGGCCGCAACCCCGCGACCGGCGAGACCATCCAGATCGCCGCAGCCAACACCGTCAAGTTCTCCGCCGGCAGCTCTCTCAAGGACGCCGCCAACAAGTAACACCAGCCCGACCCTCGCAGGACCAAGCAAAGCCAGCACCAACGAAAGTCACCAAAGCACGAAGTCACCATGCGCAAGCCAGGCACGAAGCAGCACCTAGCCAGACACAGCAAACGGGCCGCCGTCCCAACCAGGACGGCGGCCCGTTTGCTGTCAGCGCACGACCCAGCGCAGCTACTTCTTCGAACTGCTCGGCGTCACGGTCAGCTTGCCGCTGGACGTCGGCTTGACCGACCCGGACGGGCTGACCGAGCCGGACGGCGTGGCCGAAGCAGTAGGCGAGGGCGCAGCGGTCGACTTCGCCGACGCGAGCGCGGCCTGGATCGCCGAATCGATCTCGGCCACCGTCGGCACCGCACCGTTCTTGCCGATCACCTTGCCCGCGACGTACACCGTCGGCGTCCCGTTCACCCCACGCTTGGACGCGGCATCGGTCACCCCGGCCACCAGATCCTTGTGGCTGTTGCTGGTCACGCAGGTCGAGAAGTCGGCGCTGGTGATGCCCGCCTGCTTGCCCCAGTCGATCAGCTGCGAATCCGGTCGTCCGTTGGAATTCTCGGCCGGCTGGTTGTTCTGCCCGTCCGCATTCTTGCCGTAGGCGATGTCATGGAACTTCAGGAACGCATCCGGGCTCTGATCAGCCGCGCAGTAACCGGCATTGGCCGCCCGCGAGGAATACTTGTTGCCGTTGGACGAGCCGTCCAGAAACGACATCACGTGGTAGTTGACCTTGATCGTGGTCGCCTTGATCTTGGCGTCGAAATCCTTGGCCAGCCCGGACTGCTCCAGGTTGTCGCAGATCGGGCACTGGAAGTCCTCGTACACCTCGACCAGCACCGGCGCCTGCTGGTTACCCACCTTCACCCCGCTGGCCGAGGTGGCGTTGGCGGTCTCGGCGGTTGGCGCGATCTTGGCGCGGTTGTTCTGCACCCCGATCGCGATGAAGGTCACCAGCACCACCACGATCGAGGTGCCGGCCGCGATGTAGCGCTGCTTGTGCTTCAGCTCCACCTCGGCGGCCACCATCGCGGCCCGGTATCGGCGCTGGTTCTTCTCGCTCTTGGCTGCTTTGCCGGTCAGCCCGGGCACCCGCTCGCTGGCGATGATCCAGGCATCGGTCGACAGCTTGGTCATCGGGTAGAGCACCAGGAACACCGCGAGCACCAACAGCCCGAGGTCGCGCAGGATCTCAAGGGTGTAGGACGTGTTGTTGGTCGCCCCGCCACCGCCGAAGCAGCCGCAGTCGATCTTGATGCCGCGCGCCGAGGCCTGCAGGATGCCGATGGTGAACACCACGAACAGCAGCGCGCTGACAGCGGCGGCATACCGCACGATCAGCCCGACCAGCAGCAGCACCGCAAGCGTCAGTTCCAGCATCGGTAGCCCGAACGCGATGGTCTTGCTCAGCCACTCGGGAGTCGCGTCGTAGGCCCGTACCGCCCGCAGGAAGGTACGCGGGTCGTGGATCTTGGCTAGCGAAGCCCACCCCCAGATCGCGGCGAGCACTAGGCGAACAACCAGGCCCGCCCAGCCGAGCCGCTCCCGATGAGCCGAGAAAGCTGCCAGTTTCACGTCGAAGTACCTTTCAGTTGGGACCGGTCAAGACGCTGCCACCAC
>JBDSAN010000448.1:0-5685 GCA_039922115.1 Jatrophihabitantaceae bacterium | reverse complement strand
TTACCCGCCGGAGCAGCCGGACGCCGGGCGCTCGCCGACCGGTGCGGGCAACCGGCTATGGCGGGCCAGGATCGAGGCGCCGATGCCGGTACCGTCCTACCTGGCCTGGAACGGCCGGCCGATCAGCTACGGATACCTCAGCAATCATTGGCCAATCAGTGACTACCAGACCGTGTTCGGACGCTGGCCGGGTAGCGCTGAGATGCCCAGCGCCGGCCGGCCGTTCACCGCCGAGCTGGTCACCAGGCTGGTCAGTAGCGGCGTGCAGCTGGCGCCGATCACCCTGCACACCGGCCTCTCGTCGCAGGAGGCGGGCGAGGGTCCGCAGCCGGAACGCTACGAGGTGCCAGCGAGCACAGCACGAATCGTGAATGAAACACGGCATGCTGGCGGTCGGATCATCGCGGTGGGCACGACCGTGACCCGCGCGTTGGAGTCGGCCACTGATATCGCGGGGGTGGTGACCGCGAGGTCCGGCTGGACCGATCTGGTGCTCGGCCCGGCGCGACCCGTCCGAGTGGTGGACGGCCTGATCACCGGTTTGCACGACCCGGTCGCCTCGCACTTGCTGCTGGTTGAATCGGTGGCTGGTGCCGAGCTGACCCAGCGGGCCTACGACGCCGCGGTCGCCGGACCGTACCTGTGGCACGAGTTCGGCGATTCCTGCCTGCTGCTGCCCTGAGGCACGCGGACGGAGCGTGCAGGTCGGCGGCAAATGTAAATAATTGTCCTTGACGGCTCATGTGAGCCTTCCGTATGGTTTGCCTCTCACCTAGCACTTATAGAACAAATGCCCTGCGGTCGCCCAGGGCACGGGGGGCAGTACAGCAGATGGTTCGTCGGCTCGTGGTTTCGGTATGCGCACTCACAACTGTCTGGTCGACGCTGGTAGCAGCGCCGAATCAGGTCCTGGCTGATCCGGTCGGTGCTCCCGGTATCTCCGACGCCCAGTCGGCGCCGGATGAGGCGACCGCTCGCGAGATCGCGACCACGTTCGGACACCCGGTCATCATCGATGCCGACACCTCCGAGACCACGCAGGCCAGCGCTCAGCCCGATGGTTCGATGCAGCTAACCGAGTCGACGGTGCCGGTACGAGTTCAGCAAGACGGCGCCTGGGTTCGACTGGACAACAGCCTCAGGCCCGCCGTGGACGGAACGCTGCAGCCGGCGGCTCCAGCGGTTCCGGTGCAGTTCTCGGCGGGCGGATCAACGCCGCTGGCCAGAATCCAGGCGCCGTCGGGGCAATGGTTGTCCGAGACCTGGCAGTCCGGTCCGCTGCCGATCCCGCAGGTCGACGGCAGTTCGGTTACCTACCCGGAGGTGTATCCGGGCGTCGACCTGAAGCTGACCGCGACCAGCACCGGCATGTCCGAGGTGCTGGTCGTCAAGTCGGCCGAGGCCGCAGCCAATCCGGCTTTGGCCAGTGTCGGCTTCGGGGTGGACGACGGCAGCATGACCACGTCCACTGAGCCGGGCGGCACCGCGATCGCCAGGTCGTCGGACGGTACCGACCAGCTAGCGTCAACCACGGCGACCTGGTGGGACTCGTCATCACCCGGCGCGTCCGCTGCCGGCCCGGGTGGCCTAGGCCTGCCCGTTCCGATCGCGCATACCTCGACCTCGGACGAGATCACGGTCGATGCGGCCAGCGTCGCATCGACTCCGAACGCCACCTACCCGGTCTACGTCGACCCGTCCTGGACCGGCGGCCGGGTGGCCTGGGCCTTCGTGGACAGCGCGTATCCGACAACCGCGTACTGGAAGGACTCCGGTGCCACCGACAGCTACCAGCATGTCGGCCACATCTCGGCCGGGCAGAGCGACGATGGCAATGCCCACACGACACGCTCGTACTGGCAGCTGGATACCAGCGCCTTGAACAGCAAGTACATCAAGTCGGCCTCGTTCAATACCACGGAGACCTACTCCTTCTCATGCACTGCCCGCGAGGTCGACCTGTACTACGCGCACAGCGTGACGCCGTCCTCAACCTGGCACGACCAACCTGGCCTAATCACCAAGCTTGATTCGCACAACGTGGTGGCGCACGGCTACAACTCGAATTGCGGACCCGCCGCGGTGGGCTTCGACGCCACCGCAGGCGTGCAAGCAGCCGCGGCTGGCAATGCCGACACCGTTACGCTGGCGCTGGTCGCTAAGGACGAGGCAGACGAGTACGGCTGGAAGAAGTTCGATTCGGTCGCCTCAATGATCGTCACCTACGAGAACTATCCGCAGGTGCCGGCGGGGCGAGCGGTGACGCCGTGCTGGGCCCAGTGCGCTGAACCGACCATCACCCGATTGCAAAATCCCGGCGTCCAGGCGGTGTCGTTCATCAACGAGAGCAACCCACCGAGTCTGCTGTACCGCTATCAGGTCTGCTCCGGCTGGTCCTCAACCGCTCCGGGAGCCTGCCAGCCATTTTTTACAGATACCAAGGCCTTCGGCGTGACGTCGGCGGTCGCAGTTCCGCAACAACTTGCAAGCGTTGGCAACTACGAGTATCGAGCACAAGCGTGTCGGGCCGACGACACCCTCGTATGCAGCGGCTGGAGTGGCTTCTATGAATTCACCGTCGATGCCCTGCCTCCACCTACACCTGCCGTTGCTTCCAGCGACTTCGACCTGACCGGGCAGTCCCGCAAGGGGCAGGAACTCGTCCAAGGCTCAATCCAGGTTTCACCCAACGGCAGCGTTGATGACTATGCCTATTCCTACTCGCCTACCGCGGGATCTGCAGCCATCAGCAGCCCAGACTGCCCAGCGACCTATGGCGACGTGATCGTGAGTTGCGCAGGTGCAGGCGGCGCGCCGGTGAGCTACTCGGTGTTGCCGACCGTGCCATCGAGCAATCGTGTTGTTGTTTACGCCTACGACAAGGCCGGCAACGTGTCAGCTTCGGCCAGCTATCGGTACGACGTCATCGCCAAGCTGGCCGGTGATGCGTCGCACGCCTGGTTCGATCACTCAGCGCCGGTTCCCGGCGGCTCCACACCTGATGCGGTGGGCGCAACAACACCGATCAGCCTGGGTCCGGTCGACGGCACCCACGTGCGTTGGTCGACCGCCACCTCGGCACCTGCACCGCCCTTCTCGACTGACAGCTACGGTGCGCTCTCGTTCGACGGCAGCGGCGCCCTGAGTACATCCTCGTCATCCATACCGGTGGCAACGCTCGATCCCACCCACAGCTTCACCCTCGCTGTGTGGCTACTGCCTGCAAATCCAAACCTGGGCCAGTATGCGGCTGTCTCGCAGGAGAGCGGCAACTCTGCCTTCTTCATGCAGGAAAAGGATTCGAAGTGGCAGTTCTGCCTGCCTCGCAACCTGATCAGCGCTTGGGGCAGCGACTGTGCCACATCGACATCCAATGTCGATGCGACGGACTGGAGTTTGCTGATCGGGCAATGGGACGCACCGAACCACACCATCCGGCTCTACGTTAGCGATCAGTCAACCGTAACCACCTCTGACCATCCTTACATCGCAACCGCAACCTCCGGGTCGCTCGTACTCGGCCGAATGCAGTACGGCGGCGTTCAAAAGAACTGGTGGACTGGCGGTATCGCCGACCCGATCACCTATCCATTCCTACTGGATGCCGGTCAGATCGACGCTCTCAGTCATGTCAACCTCGCCAATTGCCTCTCGCAAGGGAACTGCTCGTGAACCGCACCCGTAAGTCAACGGCCATCGCTGCGGTCGCCAGCGCCGCCCTTGTCGTTGCCAGCCTGCAGGCAGCGAGCATCGCTGCACCGGCGCGCGATGGGCACCAGCCAAAGCTGGACCTCGGTGCGCTGGTTTATGGCCCCTCGCAGCCGCCGCCACCAGTCGCGGCTAAGGCCATCGCCCATCGCAACGCAACGCCTGCGCCAGGCGCGGCGCTGCCCAAGCCAGGCGTTTTCATGATCAGCCTTAGCGGCAAGGCAAATCCTGCGCCGCTGCTGGCGACCAAGGGCCCGGCTGGTGCCAGGGTCAGCGGCGCCTGGCACCCGGTCGGCACCAGCGGACTGACGATTGCTCAAGCGGCTCGTCCACTCGGCGCCATCAGCTCACGGGTCAAGGTCGAGATCCTCGATTCGGCAGTGACGACCAAGCTCCACGTCGCAGGGATGGCTGTGCGGCTGACCCGCGCCGATGGCGCGGCGGCCCCAGCGCCGATCGCGCTGAACATTCCAGCGTCAGTTACCACCGGGCTCTTTGGAGCCGACTACTCGGCACGAGTGCGTTGGGTGCAACTTCCCGTCTCGGTGACCGCGGCGCAGTTGACCGCCGGAACGGCGCGACCGATTGCGGTCGGCATGACCAAACAACCGTCCGGGGCGACCATCGTCACCCCCACGGTGTCGTCGGTCGCCACAATGCTGGTCGCGACCGCCTCGCCGGTGTCGAGCACCGGAACCGGCACCTGGGCAGCTACCTCGCTCAAGACCGCTTCGAGCTGGCAGGTATCGACCCAGTCCGGCGACTTCGAGTGGTCCTATCCGTTCCAGGTTCCACCTGCCGCGGCAGGGCCGGCGCCGGACCTTTCGCTGTCCTACTCCTCCGGTTCGGTTGACGGTGAGACCATCTCGACCAACAACCAGGGCTCCGTGGTTGGCGAAGGTTGGCAGCTCACCGGAACGGGCTTCATCGAGCGCAGCTACAACGGTTGCTCGGTCGACGGCAGCGGGCTGTCAGCGGAACAGTCCGCATCCGGCGATCTTTGTTGGTCCGGCGACAACGACTCGATCTCGTTCGCCGGTCATTCGGGAGTCCTGGTGCCGACCGGCACCGCCGGACAGTTCCGGATCCAGGGTGACGACGGCAGCCGGGTCGACTACCTGCCCCATTCGACAACCTGTGCCGACGGCGGCTCGAACAACGGGTGCTGGCGACTGACCACACAGGACGGCACTCAGTTCTTCTTCGGTCGCAGCGCGACGTCGGCCTGGACCGTCCCGGTATACGGCGACGATGCCGGCGAACCATGCCACGCGGCTACCTTCGCAACGTCCGCGTGTACCCAGGCGTGGCGATGGAACCTCGACTACGTCCAGGACCTTCGTGGTAACGCCGAGCAGTTCCTCTACCACACCGAGACGAACTACTACCATCGAGACAAGGGCGCGCTAGTTCAGTACGTGCGCGGCGGCTACCTGACTGAGATCGACTATGGGATGCGAGTCGGTTCGACAACGGTGGCCGATCGTGTCGCTCTCGGCTATGACACCTATGGTCGCTGCAACCAGACAACGAGCCGATCCACCAACTGCGCCAACGAAGCGGGCACGACCTTCGCAACGCCGGCCCACCCGACCTACTACCCTGACGTGCCGTGGGATCAGAACTGCATAGCCGGCGGCACCTGCACCGGCCTGAATGCGCCGACCTTCTGGACCAGCCAAATGCTGAATACGGTCACGACGGCAGCCCTGGTCGGAACCACCATGACCACCGCTCAGTCCTGGTCCCTGACGCACACCTTTGACAACCCCGGCGATACCAGCGCAGCCGCGATGTGGCTGGCCTCGATCAGCCACCCCGGCATGCTTGACACCAAGTTCTCCGGTCAATTCATGAACAACCGAGTCTGGGCCAGTCACCAGGTGGGTGGCGACACCCTGGCCCCGTTGGCAAAAGAGCGCATCATCGCGATTACCAACGACACCGGGGGCCAGGTTCTGGTCAACTACGACACGC
>JBDSAN010000447.1:0-12437 GCA_039922115.1 Jatrophihabitantaceae bacterium | reverse complement strand
TGATCTTGCCTATGTCATCGAACCATTTGGTGAGCAGGTCAGCACATGAGTCGCCAGTAGCGTGCACCCAATCCTCGAACTTGGCGATCATGGTCTCGGCGTCCGAGGCGGTGGCGAGCAGGCCGTCCATGCCGACTATCTGCATGCCGTTCTGCTCTGACCAGGCGAAGCTCAGCGTGCAACCGTCGGCGCCGATGTCGGCCTCGAAGTGGTCGTTGACCGCGCTGAAGGTTGCCTGGACGTCAGTGCCGAACACGTTGGCGACGGTGCTGACCTGCAGCTCGTTGCCGCTGCCGCCGCCATCGATATAGCTGATCCTGGTCTGATTCAGCGTGAGAAAGTACAGGTCGAAACTGGCATCGGTGCTCGTGGTCAGGCTGACCAGGCCGGCTGCCACCCCGAGGTCGATCTCGAACTGGTGACCGCCGAACAGGTCGAGGGTGCCGGACAGGTGGTAGCCCGGCGTGAAGGTGACCGGCTGCCCGTCGTCATAGATAGCCAGGGTCAGCGAGCTCGGACCCGAACCTGATACCGGCGTCGCCATCCAGTAGAACGAGCCACTGACAAAGGCGATCGCATCGGTGATCGCGGCCGCGAACGACATGTCGATGCCGATCAGGCCGGTCATCAGCTTGGTCAGGGTGATCGGCTGGCTGGGCTGTAACTGCACCGCGGCGAGCACCGGCAGGCCGGCCTGCACGGCCAGCGCGCCGGTGAGCCGAAAGCCGTCCAGCAGTGGAAAGGTGACCGCCGCGCGCAGCACCAGGTCCATCGCGGCCCGGCTGCCACCGGAACCATTCGGCGCCGAATAGACCTTGCCGGTAAGGGAAAAGCTGTCCAGCCGGACACCGGACAGTCCCAGCGGTTCATCGATGACCAGGGTTTGCCCGGCCACCTGCACCGCATGCGCGGGCACGCCGGCCGGCGCTACCTCGATCATGACCGCGTAGTAGTCGTTGCCGGCGGCGTCGAGTTCCCGCTCGGTCATCACGAACAGTCGGACGTCCTGGCTGCCGTTGGACGCCCCGGTCCGTCCGATCAGTTTCGGCAGGAGGAAATCGAGCTCGACACCGAACCGGGGACGCAGGCTAGCCATCGCACCGTCCGCCGGTCCGGCAGTCGACTTCGCTCACCCCGGGCTAGGGCGTGGGAGGAGCCGGGGTCGGGCTGACGGTGGTGACACCGTCGTAGCCGACCTGCAGGTAGACGCCCTTGATCGCCAGCGACCCGACCAGGGTCACCGGTGCGGCCAGCGTGGCGGTGACACCGAAGGTGAATGTCTTCGGCGCCGGGTTGGTCTTGGCGGTGCCGTCGGCGTTCTTGGTGGCCGGCACGGTCAACCGGAAGTACTGGACGGTGAACTCCAGGTTGGCAAGCTCGGTCGCCATGTCGCTGAGCGGGCTGGGCAGGTTGGCGATTTCCTTCTGCACATCAAAGGTGATCGACAGGCCGAAGGTGTTGTTTAGAAAGGTGACGAAGGCATTCATGTCGGCACCGACGCTGCCGAGCGACACCGGCTCAAGCAATTCGTAGTGCAGGTCGGTGCCCTGCGCTGCGGTCACATCGCTCGGCGCGAGCGTCACGTCCTTGCCGTTAATGCTCAACAGCAGGCCCGGCAGAATTGTGGCTGGCATCAGACATCCCTACATGAATTGGCGGGCACCGTTACTATACGGCGCAAAGTACGCCGGACTTTAGCACGCACTTAACGTCGTGCAAAGATCTAGTCACCACTCGAACACATGGAGTAGCCATGACCGCTCCCCGGGCCGCCGGGCCTTGGCTATGGAACAGGCTGGTTGCCTTCCTCGGCCCTTATGTCGCGATCGGTTCCGGCGCGCTGGCCGCCTGGCTGGCGCACAACCTGCCCGGACTGCACCTGCAACAGCAGGGCACCGCGGCGGTGCTCGCCACTGCCGCGGAGTTCCTCGGCGGCGTGCTGGTGACCTGGTCGTTGCAGCACAAGTGGCTGGATGGCTGGCAGAAGTGGGAGCAGGCGGCCGTCCGGATCGCCAATCAGGTCGTGCCCGACCAGATTCACCCGGTACCGGTACCGGCAGCGGCGAGCACACCGGCGATAACGGCAGCAGCCGAGCTCGCGTCCGCCGTCACCGAGGCGGTGCTGCGACCGAGCGCGCCGCAGCTTTCGACCCAGGTGCTGGCTGCGACTACTCCATCGAATCCGGGACCAGCCGCGGTGGACGGGATCACGCTGCTACCGCCTAGTTAAATAGGGCTACTTGACCGTTATTGCGATATTGCAGTCCCTATGTAACTATTCGAGTTCGGCATGAAACACCCGATCGACCCCGCGCCGATCCGAGCCCGATGGAGTTCATTCGATGAGAAGTCCTCGCCCCGCAGGCCGGGTCATGGCTATCGCCGCGCTGAGCTTGCTCGCGATCGGCCTGGCTGAGGCTGCTCCGGCAACCGCGACTGCCGCCACGACGTCGGTCACTGCCCAGCGTCCGTTCAACCCGCCACCTGGTGGTGCGGTAATCACGACCTACTACTCCGATGCCAGCCACACCCAGGTCGTCGGCCAGTACCTCAGCAGCCCGTGCCAGGCCGCCGACTGGGGCGTGCGGACGTCCTTCTACACGGTCGGCTTCACCAGCTGCAGCTAGCTGGTTAGCGCTGCGCGCAGACCACCCAGGCCGCGTGGACCGCGCAGCGTCAAAGAGGGCTAGTCCGGTGCCACCCGCTAGCGTCGGTACGAGCGCCACCTGCGAACCCGTCGAACCGATGGGCGCCGGGCATGGCTGCCACAGCTCATCCTCAGCACGGCTGCGGCCGGCCGGCCCCTTCGTGATTGCTGAGCACCGAAACTCAGCAGTTCTAGAGACGACCGTGACGCCAGCTAGTGCGAGATTTTCAGACGAGCACCGTCCGGCGGCCGGGCAGGCATCGCCTGCGGCCACAACACCTCGGAGAGATATCGATGAAGCCATTTCGAATCGAGATTGCGCAGCAGGCACTGGATGATCTGCAGCACCGGCTGGCGAACACGCGGTGGCCGGACGCTGGCCCGGTGCCCGGCTGGACTCGCGGTATTCCCAAGGATTACCTGAAGGAACTCGCACAGTACTGGCAGCACGAGTACGACTGGCGAGCTGCTGAAGCTCGGCTGAACACCTTCGACCAGTTCATCACCGAGCTCGACGGCGAGAGCGTGCACCTGCTGCACGTCCGATCACCGGAACCGGATGCGGTTCCGTTACTACTCACGCACAGCTGGCCGGGCTCGTTCGTCGAGTTTGTCGAGCTGATCGGCCCGCTCACCGATCCGCGCAAGCACGGCGCCGCAGACGCACCGGCATTCCATGTGGTAGTTCCCAGCATTCCCGGCTTCGGATTCTCCGGCCCGGCCAAGGACGTCGGCTGGAACGTCGAGCGGATCGCCCGGGCCTGGGCCCAGCTGATGAGCCAACTCGGCTACGACCGTTACGTCGTGCAGGGCGGTGACTGGGGAATGCCGGTGTCGCTGCACGTTGGGCTGGCCGACCCGGAGCACGTGGCCGGTGTGCATGTTGGCATGCTGACCACCTTTCCGAGCCCGGACGATCCGGACGCCTTCGCCAACCTGGATCCGGCCGAGCAGGCCGCGCTCGGCCAGGCGATGGCCTTCGCCGAGGACGGCTTCGGCTTCCAGAAGCTGCAGTCCACCCGGCCGCAGACGATCTCCTACGCGCTCACCGACTCACCCGTCGGCCAGCTCGCCTGGATCGTGGAGAAGTTCAAGGAATGGTCGGGCGCTGTCGACGCGCCCGAGGAGGTTTATGACCGTGACCAGCTGCTGACCAACGTGATGATCTACTGGTTCACCGAGACGGCCGGCTCGAGCGCCCAGATCTACTACGAATCGTCCCACTCGACCGAGGATTTCGTTCGTACCTGGGGTGGGCCGTGGCCGCTGAGCATGCCGCTCGGGGTTGCCAACTTCCACAACGACCCGAACCACGCGGTCCGCAGCTGGGCGCCGGGGATCGCTCCCACCCTGTGCCACTGGACCGATTTCGAACAGGGCGGGCACTTCAGCGCGATGGAACGTCCGGCCGATGTGGTGACCGACGTCCGCACCTTCGTTGCTGAGCAGGTCCTCAAGGTGGCCACAAGCTGAACTGGCGCAGTTGGTGCGAGGATGGCGGTGACGGCGACCGATCGGAAGGATCCCTGATGGCCGACACCGACAGCCCCGACTACCAGCGCCTGGTCAGCTCGCTGGACCTGGACCGAAAGGTAGGTCTGCTGACTGGCGCGAGCACGTTCACCCTGGCCGCCGAGCCGGCCATCGGGCTTGCCGAATTGCGCATGTCCGATGGCCCGACCGGCGTGCGCGGGCTGAAGTTCAGCGGCGGCCGGACGGTCGCACTGCTGCCCAACGCGACCTTGCTCGCCTCAGCCTGGGATCCCGAATCGACTTATGAAGCTGGGCAGATCTTGGCTGAGGAGGCGCTGGCACAGCAGATCCACCTGGTGCTCGGGCCAACCATAAACCTGCACCGCTCAGCGCTCGGCGGCCGGCTGTTCGAGGCCTACTCGGAGGATCCGTTGCTGACCGGCGTGCTGGCAGCCAGCTACGTCCGCGGCCTGCAGTCGGCCGGGGTCGGCGCCTGCCTGAAGCACCTGGTCGCCAACGAATCCGAAACCGAGCGCAACACCGTGAGCAGCGTGGTCGATGAGGCGACGCTGCGCGAGGTGTACCTGCTGCCGTTCGAGATCGCGGTTACCGAATCGGATCCCTGGTCGATCATGACCGCCTACAACGACGTCAACGGGGTGCCTGCCTCAGAACAGCTGCACGTCAACTCCGAGATCGTCAAGGGCGAATGGGGCTACCCCGGCTTGCTCATGTCCGACTGGTTCGCCACCAAGTCCGCAGCCGCCGCGGCCAACGGCGGCCTGGACCTGGTCATGCCCGGGCCGGACGGGCCGTGGGGAGCGGCGCTGGTGGCAGCAGTCCGGGCCGGCGAGGTGGCCGAGGCGGTCATCGACGATCACCTGACCAGGCTGCTGAGGTTGGCCGACCGGGTCGGCGTGCTGGGCCTAGAACGGTCGTACCCGACCGGGCTGCCCGCACCAGATAGCCTGGTGCGCAAGGAACAACTCAGCCGGCTGGCGGCCGCCGGGATGACCGTGCTGCGTAACCGTGCCGACGTGCTGCCGCTGCGCGAGGGGCAGCCGATCGCGCTGATCGGCCGGCACGCCATCGAGACGATCGACATGGGCGGCGGTTCGGCTCAGGTCAACCCGCCGTATCAGGTCAGCATCGCCGAGGCGCTGACCGGACGGCTCGGTGCCGCGGTCAGCGTGATCGACGGGGTGGAGGTTCGAACCCGATCGGTGCCGGCCCGTCCGGACTTCGTGAGCGACCCGCGGACCGGTGCGCCAGGAGTCCGGTTCACCCTGCTGGGCTTCGATGGCGCGGTCATCGAGGAGCGGGTCAACGCGGCCGGCTCCACCGTGATCGGTTTCGACGATGATTTAGCCGCGACGGTGCACACCGTGCGATTGACCGGCCGGGTTGCGGCGTCCGAATCGATCGAGTTCGGTGTTATCGGAGTTGGTGATTGGCGACTACGCGCTGGCGACTGGGCCGATCAGTTCAGCCTGGACGTGGCAGGGGCCGGCTTCGCCGAGGAGATGCTGGCACCACCGACCCGCACCGAGCGGATCGAGGTGAGCGCCGGTGACGTGCTGGAAGCGACCGTGCAGCTTGCCGGTGCGGACCCTGACAGGCCACTGGCCGGTTCGGGGCTGTTCGCGCTGATCGCGCGGTCGGCGCCGCAGGATGCGCAGCTGGTGATCGATCGCGCGGTTGCGGCTGCCCGGACGGCGGAGTTGACCGTACTGGTCGTCGGCCTGACCGAGGAGCAGGAGACCGAGGCGGTCGACAAGGACACGCTGCGCTTGCCGGGCCGTCAGGACGAGCTGGTCAGCGCGGTCGCGGCGATCGCCCGGCACACCGTGGTGGTGGTGAACTCGGCGACGCCGGTGTTGATGCCCTGGCTCGATGCGGTCGACGCGGTGCTGTGGGCCGGCCTGCCTGGACAGGAGGGCGGCCACGCGGTCGCTGCTGCCCTGTTCGGTGACATCGAACCGGCCGGCCGGCTGGTGACCAGCTTCCCGGCCGAGGACGGCGCTGCCCCGGCCTGGTCGGTGACCCCGGTCGATGGAGAATTGCCCTATACCGAGGGCACCTTCATCGGTTACCGCGGCTACCACGCCGGCCTGGCCGCGTCGCCGGCATTCTGGTTCGGGCATGGACTTGGCTACACCAGCTGGGACTACGGCGAGCCGGAACTGCTCAGCCAGCCCGAGTCGTCCGATCCCGGCGGCGGACCTGTCGTGCGCGTCCGGATCACCAACACCGGCCGCCGAACCAGCCGCGAGGTCGTCCAGGTGTACTTCGAGCCGGCCACCGGCAGCCAGCCGATCCGGCTGGTCGGCTGGGCAGCGGCCAGCGTGGCTCCCGGGCAGTCCGCGCAGCTAACAGTGCGCACCGATCCCCGGATGTGGCGCCGGTGGGACGTCGAGGCCGGGGCCTGGGCGCAGCTAGCTTCGGCCGGCCGGCTGATCATCGCCCGCGGGCTCGGCGATCAGCGCGGCTCGATCACGATGTGATCCGTCCTGGTCGGGCTGGCAGGGCACGCTAGATCACGTCGCCCGGATAGGGCTCCGCTGCTTGCTCGGCCGAGTCGGGTCCGCCATCGAAACGGCACCGCAGCGCCACCTCGAGCACCGGCTCGAGGTGCCGGGTCTGCCGATGCACCCCGGAGGACACGCCTTGCCTGATCACGGTCTGCACCGGTTCACCGCACCCGACACAGGTGGTCGGCCTTGCCTGCTTCGCCATGCACTAGCCGACCACGAATCACCCTCAACAGCAAGCTAGCCCTGAGTCAGCCAGGCCGGCCGCTAGCAGCTGATGCTCGCGGCCGGCCCGGTTCATGCCGAATGTGAAAGGTGGTTCCTAGTAGACGCTGACGCCGTAGGCCGACAGCGCCTCGGTAACCGGCTGGAAGTACGTGGTGCCACCGCTTGAGCAGTTGCCGCTACCACCGGAGGTCAGGCCGAGCGCGGTGCGGCCGATCAGGTTGGCCTACTGGGTCAGGCCGCCCTGCAAGACGCTCTGCTTGTGTGCCGGGTTGCCGTCGAAGTCCTGCTCAGAGACGTCCACCACGTCGTAGTTGCGGATATCTACCCCAGCCGGCAACGTGAAAGTTCCTCGGCCGGACGCATCGAGCGCTCCGACATTGATCATTCGATTCACGGCAGGGTCATAGACCCACACGGCGTAGTAGCCGGTGCGGTAGGGCAGGCTGCTGGTGCTGACCTTGAGCAGCAGGCCCGAGCCGGATCTGATGACCGACGCCGCACCGGACACATCGGCCGGGCCACCGGGCTGCTGCACCAGCTTGGCGTTGGCGGCAACCGAGCTACCGGATCGGTCCGAATGCCGACCGATCAAGAATCCACTGGACGCAGCTACCAGAACCGCGGCAGCCGCAGCCAGTGCCAGTTGCCAGCGCCGGGCCGGCCGGATTGGCGATAGCGGGGCGACGCGCTCGGTCGGGTCTGCTGACTCGGCGGCGGCGACCTCAGCAGCGATGGCGTTCCACAGCCGGGCCGGCGGGTCAGCCTGCGCCACGTCCCTGGCCGCCAGCCGGGCCAGCCGGACGGTCGCGGTCAGCTCAGCAAGCTCGGCCTGGCAGCGTGGGCAGTCGGTCTGGTGCCGGACGAACTCGTCATCGACCCGCTCACCCAACGCGATGAGGGTGAGATTGTCCTGCCGGTCAAGGTCGAACCGGGGATCGTGCGGGTCACGCGGTGAAGGCACCGTCCACCTCCCATCGCTTGCGCAGTTGCTGCAGCCCTCGTCGAAGGTGACTTTTCACAGTACCGAGTGGAAGGCCGGTCAGCGCCGAGATCTGGGTATGGGTCAAGTCATCGAAGAAGGCCAGTTCGAGCACCTGTCGCTGGGTGTCTGACAACCGCTCCAACTCATCGGCCACGACCAGCCGCTCGATGATCTCATCGGACCGCTCGGTCAGCTGTGCCTCCGAATCCTGCCTCATCCGCTCGGTCCTGGCTGCCTCGTCGGCTGATCGTTCCCGTTGGATGTTGCGCAGCCGGTCGATCGCGCGCCGCCGGACGATACCGATCAGCCAGCCGGCCAGCGTGCCGGCGGCCGGATCGTAGGTGGCGCGGCCCTGCCAGGCGGACACGAAGGTGGCCTGGGTGATCTCCTCGGCGTCCGGCCGTGAACCGACCATGCCCAGCGCAATCCGGTAGATCAGCACGCCGTGCCGCTCGTAGAGCACCCGCAATGCCAGATCGTCGCCTCGGCGGAAGGCAACCGCGAGCTCGGCATCCGGATCTGACGCTGGCACCGCACCTCCCGGTTCGTCCGCACTCACGACCTGCCCCTACTACCTGCTCTACGAACGGCACCGCGCTATCGGATGCACCTGCAGCCAACCTCATCCAGTTCGGCGCCGAGCGCATCCGCAGCCGCTCCGCTGACCGTAACCGATGCAAGGCAGTCAAGGACCGGCTGCCGCATTGCAAGTCTCGATCTGCTTACCGGCTAAGCAGTTCCCTCTCGGAAAGGTGCAAGATGAGACGATTGATCTCGATGTTCGGCATCGTGCTGGCCGCCTGCGCGGCAATGCTGCTCGGCGGCGTGCCCGCGCACGCGGACACGATGGCTTCGGTCAGCGTGGTGCACGGCATCCCGAACACACCGGTGAACGTGTTTGTCAATGGCAAGTCGACGTTGGCCAACTTCAAGCCGGGCACCGTCGCCGGGCCGCTGCAACTGCCGGCCGGCACCTACAAGGTCACCATCTTTCCCGCGGCGAACACCGCTGGAACCGGTACCCCGGTGATCTCGGCATCGGCCACGGTGACCGCCGGCGCCAACGTCACGCTGGTGGCGCACCTGAGCGCCGCCGGCAAGCCGACGCTGACCCCGTTCGTCAACGACACCTCGACGGTCGCGGCCGGCCAGGCGCGACTGGTCGTCCGGCACACCGCGGCCGCACCCGCGGTGGATGTGCGTGCCGATGGCAAGGTTGCCTTCAAGGCGCTGACCAACCCGAAGCAGGCGATGGCTGACCTGCCAGCCGGATCGATCTCGGCCGATGTGGTGCTGGCCGGCACGTCCACAGTCGCGATCGGTCCGGCGACGCTGAACCTCGCCGAGGGCAGCGATACCATCGTGTACGCGATCGGTTCGGCAAGCGCCAAGAGCCTCGCTCTGGTCGTACAGACCATCGACGGCCTGGGCTCAGCACCGGGCGGCATGCCAGCCGGATCGGGTGGATTTGCCAGTCCTGACAACGGGATTCCGACCGGCGCCTGGCTCGCGAGCGGCATCGGCGCAGCGCTGGCGCTGGCCGCCGGGTTGCGGCTGGCACAGCTGCGGACCGGGCGCTGAGATGGCCGGGCCGGCGCACCGAGGGCGGCGAGCGGGTGCCGTCCTGGTCCTGTGCGCCGGCCTGGCCCTGGCGATGTTGCCGCTGGGCTGGCTGGCCCTGCACCGGCCCGGCGACCGCCAACTCAATCCCGGGACGGCGGCGGCTTTGGCCAGCAGCGTGCCGAGCCAGCTGGACGGAACCGCTCAACCGAGCCCGACTGGTACCGGCCAGCTCAAGGCCAGCACCGCGCCGTCGATCCCGGTCACCGGGCCCGGTGGGTCGCGGCCCAGCCAGCCGGCGCTGCCGGTCCCGGTTCGGCTCGTGATCGCCAGCATGTCGGTGGACGCACCGGTAGTCGCCGAAGGGGTCAGCCCGGACGGCCAGATGTCGATCCCGGCCGATATCGACACGATCGGCTGGTATCGCTGGGGACCGGCGCCCGGCGCCAGTACCGGCTCGGTGGTGTTGGTCGGTCATGTCGACTCAGCTGCCAGCGGTCCGGGGGTGTTCTTCCAGCTTCGGACGCTCGGCGTCGGCGCCGCCGTGAGCGTGACCACGGCCGACCGGAGGGTCCATCGCTACCGGGTGATCAGCCGCGAGGAGTTTCCCAAGACCGCCGTCCCGCTGCATCAGATCTTCGGCAAGTCCGGCCCGGCCCGGTTGACCCTGGCCACCTGCGGCGGCCCGTTCGACACCGCCACCCGGTCCTACCGCGACAACATCGTGATAACCGCCGTCCCCAGCTGACACCGATCCAGCCCGACAGGTTCAGCAGGACCGGTTCAGCAGGACCGGCCTAACCTAGCCAGGCACGAGTGGCGTCCAGCACCCGCGAACCGTCAAGATCGGTCAACGAGGTGCCGACGAAGGCAGCAGCCGAATCCGAGCTCTGCCAGCGGAACCGGTAGTCCGGCGAGGTCGCCGCGGCCGCGATCGCCGCACCGGCCTGCTGGGCTGTCTGAGCGTTGGCGAACGCGCCGGCTGTGCGGGACAGGTAGGCCGACAGCAGCTCGGCGTACGGCCCCGATTCGGACGTGCGCGACACGTTCGCGACGAACGCGCTGGCAACCGCACCCGGCTCGATGACACTCACCCAGACACCGAACCGCTCGGCCACCACGGCCAGTGACTGCATGAAGCCCTCGACCGCGAACTTTGCCCCGCAGTAAGCGTCGGCGAATGGTTGCCCAACCACGCCGCCCACGCTGGTCACCGTCAGGATCCGGCCGCGACCAGCTTGCCGCATCCCGGGTAGCACCGCCTTGGTGAGCAGCACCGGGCCGAGGTAATTGACCGCCAACTGGTCCCGAATCTGATCCATGCTGAGTTGCTCGGCAGTACCCAGCGAGCCCTGCCCGGCGTTGTTCACCAGCAGCTGGATACCGCCATGATCGGCGATCACACCGTCCAGGCAACGCAATGCTCCGACTTCATCGGTCACGTCCAGCGCACGCACGTCCAGCTCGACCCCGGCCTGCGCGGCCTCGGCCAGCAATGCCCCGGCCCGTGCCGGGTCACGCATGGTCGCGACCACGGTCAAGCCGCCGCGAGCCAGCTCGACGGCCGCATGCAGACCCATCCCGGACGAGGCGCCGGTCACCACCGCGATATCAGCCATACCTCAAAGTACGTGCTGGCAGGCCGAGCTCAGCCACGACCGGCCGGATTGGCGCATTGTGCGGCCCGAACTTCCGCTTCGGCGTTCTTCCGGCGGAAGTTCAGGCCGCACAATGCGGTCAGTGGACGGGCCAGCTCAGCACTGGCCGTCGGCCAACACCCAGTAATTCGGGCCGGTCTGGCGCAGTGCGTGCACGGTGTAGACGTTCCACAAGCCCATGTTCTGGTTGGACCCGAGTGCGTAGGTGATTCCGTAAGCCTGATAGGCCCGGCCGGCCACTGTGTGCGCGTAATTGCTGGCGCTCACGCAGGTTCCGGTAGGGGTAGGGGTGGGCGTCGGAGTCGGGGTTGGGGTGGGCGTCGGACCGCTGCTGCCGGTAAGGCCCCAGAACTGCGCGGTGTAATAGGACGAGCAGATGTAGTCGAGGAAATACGCTCCGGTCGAACCACACTGATCGGTGCCGGTGCCCGGGTGCACCGCGGTGCCGTGCCCCATGCCGGCGATCGAGAAGAACGCGACCTGGCTGGTGCCGGCGCTGTCGTTGTAGGTGGTCTCGGTGGTGCCGCCAGTCAGCGTGCTGGTGGCCGAGGGGGTCTGGCTCAGCCCGTGCACGGCGGTCCACTGGTCGCGCAGTTCGGTGCCGTTGACCGGGTAGACCACGTAGTCGGCGCTGCCCTGCCAGATCGCCACCCGCGGGTACTTGCCCTGGTAGCCGGGAAAGGCCGCGGTGACCTTGGCGGCCCACTGGGCCGGCGTCAGGTTCTGGTTGTTCTGCTGGCAATTGGTCGCCTGGGTCTGGCTGGTGGCGCACTGGGCCGGCAGGCCGGAATCGGTTGCGCCACCGGCGAACACGTCCGGGTAGTCAGCCAGCAGGTCCGCGGTCATGCCGGCGCCGGCCGACAGGCCGGTCACGAAAACCCTTGTTGAATCGATAGAAACGTGCGCCTTCTCGTAGTCGATCATCGACTTGATCGAGGCCGCCTCGCCGACACCCCGGCCGTCATCGGACGGGGTGAACCAGTCGAAGCACTGCAAGCTGTTGTTGGCGCTGGACTGCTGCGGAAACACCACCGCGAAGTGGTAGGTGTCGGCCAGTTCCGGCCAGCCGGAATGGCTGAAGTAGTCGTTGGCGGTCTGGGTGCAGCCGTGCAGCGCGAGGACCAGCGGCGCGCTGGCCGGCAGGTTCGTCGGCGTGTAGGTGTACATCGCCAGCGCGCCGGGGTTGCTACCGAACGAGCTGACCGCGACCAGCGAGCCGGTTGCGGCGGCAGCGGGTCGGCGGCTGGACAGCGCGCCAAGGCCGAGCACGACCAGGGCAAGTGCCACGAATGCCGCCAGCAGCGGGCGTGCCAGGGCAGCACGAGATCGAGACATGAGCAGGTTTCCTTCCGGGGGGG
>JBDSAN010000446.1:0-2873 GCA_039922115.1 Jatrophihabitantaceae bacterium | reverse complement strand
GAGGAAGGCAGCCAGGTGCCGGCCGAACTCGACCAGCGACTTGCCGGTGCTGGCGCGGGTGGACCGAGCCAGCGAGCGGGCCAGCGCGGGCCGTTCCGGGTCGCTGGTCAGCGGGCTCAGCCGGTCGGCCGCTGCCGTGATCGCTCGCCAGCACGGTCCGGCACCGCGGGCGTTGCGAGCCGGCACCGGGCTGTCGAACCAGTGCTGGGCGCGGCCCAGCACCAGCCCGACCGCGGGTCCGGCGCCGGCCCGACCCGCCGCGTCAGCCAACGCCGGCCAGTCCGCCACCTGCCGGGCGGCCAGCGCGAGGTCGAGCAGCCAGACCAGCCGGCAGGCGCCCGACAGCGCCGCGTGCACGGCCAGGTGCACCAGCTGATCGTCCGGTGACAGCGCCCACAGCCCGGACTCCAACTGCCGGCGCCGGTCGAGCATCAGCTGGGTCGGCATCGGGAATCCGGCCCGCAGGCGGGGGTTGTTCATCAGGTTCCAGTGCACGTCGAACAGCCCGCCGGTGGGCGAGAGGTAGCGAAGCTGGCCGGGGCGGGTCCGCGCGGTCAGCGGCCAGTTCAGGTCCACCAGCTGCCAGCCGGCACCGGTCAGGTTCTCGGTCAGCTCGGCGAACCGATCCGGCGGGACGAGCACGTCGATATCGACGCCGTAGCGCAGCTGGGGACGCGGGTACAGGCTCTCGGCGACCGCCTGGCCCTTCACCGCCAACCAGGGCATAGCGAGCCGGTCGGCCAGCGCCCCGAACCGGTCGAGCTCGGCGCGCGAGCGGGCCCGCGCCGCGACGAACCGGGGTCGCTGGGCGGCGAGTTCGGCCCAGGCCGGACGATCCGGCGACGCACCGGCCAGCCAGGCTTCCAAACCATGTGCGCGGGCCGCCGCGATCACCGGGCCGGCCTGCTCATCGGGCACCTCGTTCAGCCGCTGCGCGCCCCGGTCGGCGTCGGTTGCCGTCGCGGCCAGCAACCGCACCAGTTCGCTGCTGGCCGGGCGGCGCGACGCGACGATCTGGCTGCTCGGTGCCGGCATCAGCTCAGTCGACCGGGGACCGGGTCCGGATGAACCGGCTCAGCGCAACATCGTCGGTGAGGTCCAGGTACTGCCCGCGCTTCTGGGCGTCCGAGCGATCGGAGGGCTGCTGGCGCAACGGCCGGTTCAACACCGCGGCCCAGACTTCGACGTACTGGGCGGCCTGCGGAGCCCAGTCCAGCTCCTGCGACACCCGGGTCCTCGCCAGCCGGCCGCGGCGCTCCCGCTCGTCCGGATCGTCCAGCAGCTGATCCCACGCCTCGGCGAAACCGCGAAGGTCACCGGAGGGCAGGTAGATCGCCGCGTCCCCGCCCGACACCCGGGTCTCGACCAGGTCGAAGCTCACGATCGGCAGGCAGTAGGCCATGTATTCCATGGTCTTGTTCATCGTGGACAGGTCATTGAGCGGGCTTTTCGGGTCCGGGCAGATACCGAGATCGGCACTGGACAGGAACTCCGCGATCCGATCCGGGCCGACCCGGCCGGTGAAGGTGACGTAATCGGCCAGGCCCAGGCTGATCGAGAGTTCCTTGAGTTCATCAAGGCAATCACCAAAACCCAGCAGCGCGAAATGGCAATCGGTCCGGCCGCGCTGGTGCACGAGTTCGGCGAAGGCGTGCAGCGCCTGGTCGACCCCGTCCTGCGGTCCCATAATGCCCAGGTACACGGCCAGGTGCGCGCGTCCCTTGCGCAGTTGCGGGTTCGGCTGAATCGGACGCATCACGCTGGTGTCCGGGCCACTGCGCACCACGGTCACCTGGTCGGGCGCGCGCCGACCGCGCTCCAGCGCGACCCGGCGATAGGACTCGTTGGTGGAGATCACCCGATCGGCAATCCGATAGGTCATCGCCTCCAGCCAGCGGATAATGCCCAATTGCAACCGGCCACTCAGTCCGGTCGGCTCACCGAACCGGGACAGGAACACCTCCGGATTGAGATCGTGCTGGTCATAGACGAACTTCTTGCCGAAGGGCCGCCACAGCAGTGCCAGCGCCCAGTAGGTATCCGGCGGATTGCACGCCTGGATAGCCGAAAAGCCGTCTCGGACGCCGACCAGCACCGACAGCAGCGCGGTCACCAACCAGCAATAGCCGAATTCGAAGGCATATCCGAGCACCCCGCGCGCGGCCGGCGGCGGCGGGTACTTGTAGATCCGGACGCCCTCAGACTGCAAGTACCAGGATTCACCCGGTCCTCTCGGGCAGATCACCGACACCCCGACGCCGGCCGAACGGAGCGCGAGGCATTCCATCCAGACCCGGCGGTCGAGCGGAACCGGCAGGTTCTGCACGATGATCAGCACCCGGCCGCGGCGGCTAGCCACGGTGCTGAGCTTGCACGAACCGTGCTTGCGCGAACCGTGCTTGCACGAACCGTGCTTGCGCGAACCGTGCTTGCGCGAACCGTGCTTGCGAGAGCTGGGTCGAACGATCCGCCTTCGACCTGTCCCGACCGGCAATCGCCCGTGCCGCAAAGGTGATTCCCAAGCCGAGCAGCAGTGCCGCCAGGCCGGCCCGGGATCGGCTGCCCTTCTGGTAGTACAGCGGCGTCACCGGCGGGCTGAGCTGGGTACCGATCCGGTACTTGCTGGCCACCCCGGTCTGGTTCTGCAGGGTGGTCAGGTCGTCGCCGATCTCGGTGATGAGCTGGCCCATCCGAGCAAGCACCTGATCAGAACTGGGTGCAACTACCTGGACGTCCAGGTAGGGCTTGATGAACTGGCTTGCCCACTGCCCGCCGGTATTGGGCAACCGGACCGAGTAACCGTCGTGCACGCCCTGCCCGACCAGCGTTGCCTCCGCCGATGCCATCCGGGGCGCCACCGAGCTATCGACCAT
>JBDSAN010000445.1:0-10218 GCA_039922115.1 Jatrophihabitantaceae bacterium | reverse complement strand
GCCAGCAAGAGCCTGACCGACCTGCGCGGCCGCCGGATCGCCACCGCCTACCCCGGGCTGCTGTCGCACTACCTCGCCCAGCAGGGCGTCGAGGCCGACGTGATCAGGCTCGACGGCGCGGTCGAGACGGCGGTCCGGCTCGGGGTCGCCGATGCCATTGCTGACGTGGAAGAAACCGGCACCACGCTGCGAGCGGCCGGCCTGGAGACCTTCGGCGAGCCGCTGTTCGAATCCCAGGCCGCGCTGATCCGGCGGACCGGCACGCCGTCCTCGGCCGCGGTGGAGCAGCTCGTGCGTCGGCTGCAGGGTGTGATGATCGCCCGGCAGTACGTCCTGATGGACTACGACATCGCCGATGACCTGGTCGAGAAGGCGGTAGCGGTCACGCCCGGCTTCGAGTCACCGACCGTGTCACCGCTGCGCACCCCTGGCTGGTCGGCGGTGCGTTCGATGGTGCCGCGCCGTGACACCAACCGGATCATGGACGAGCTGTGGGAGATCGGCGCGCGAGCGATCCTGGTCACCGACATCTACGCCTGCCGGCTCTAACGGCGCTAGGAGATGGTCCAGATGAACCAGCAGGCCGGCATGGTGCAGGCCCGTCCGGTGAAGGCAGGCCGGATCGCGATCGTGGTGGCGGTCCTGGTCGCGGCGGCGTTCTTGGTCTGTGCCATCGTGCTGCCGCACACCACCGACGGCGTGAACTTCACCGCCGCTGATCAGTTCGGTATTGCCGGTACCGGCTTGCTGGTCGCGATCGGCATCGGCTCCATCACCCGGCCCCGGCTGCGCGCCAGTGCCGACGGGGTGGATACCCGGCCGTTCTTCGGCAGCTACCGGCACGTCAGCTGGGACCTGGTCAACTCGGTCGAATTCCCGCCGAAGGCCAGGTTCGCCCGGCTGGTGCTGCCCGGTGACGAGCTGATCGTGCTGTACGCGGTGCAGCGCGGCGATGCCGAGCGCAGCGTTCAGGTCATGCGGCAACTGCGCGAGCTGCACGCGGCCAGCCGCTGACTTCGGTACCTGCCACCAAGCCACCAGCTGGGAGGCCGCTCCAGCCGAAAGCCGCGGCAGCTGCCTGGTCATCCGTGGGTGAAGCTGCCAAAGGTCGCGGTCGGGTCCCAGATCTGCTGGTAGCGCACCCCTTCGGCCGGATCGACCGCCGCATACATCCGGCCGGCGCCGGCGTAAATGCCGACGTGGTAGACCGAGCCGAGGTTGTCGTGGAAGGAGACCAGGTCACCGGGCACGGCGCGTCCCTGCTTGATCATCCGGGCCGCGCTGAACTGGTCCTGGGCAACCCTGGGAGTGTTGATGCCGGCACCGGTGCGGTAGGTGTACTGCACCAGGCCCGAGCAGTCGAAGCCGATCTTGGGGTCCGCGCCGCCCCAGACGTACTTGGACCCGAGGTATTTCGCGGCCAGCGCGGTGATCTTGACGTTCGCCGCCGGAGTGGCTGGTGTTGGTCCGCTTGGCATTGCTATCGCCGGTGTGCTGAGCGCCTTGCAGCCGAGAAAGCTGTTGTTGCCGATGCCGATGTTCACCGCCCAGACGCAGATGTTGTGCGCGCCGCTGCTGGCAGGCACCGCGAAGGAGAAGCCGGCGGCCAGGCCGGCCTGCTTGCTGGCCACCAGGTCGGGTCGGGACAGGTTCGCAGCCACCGTGCGCGCTGAGTTGCCGTCCAGGTAACCGACCACGAGCAGCGAGTGCAACCGGTTGTCCGGATCTGATGCCCAGCCGTTGACCCGCAGCCCGGTCGCACTCTCGGCGACCGCCGACTCGACCGCCCCGGACGGGCTGTGCGCGGCGATCTGCGCCGGCGTGAGCGGCACCGGACCGATCCGGATCACGGCGCAACCCAGGTCATGGTTCAGCCCGACCGAGACGTTCGCCGCCGTGGTGCACACCAGATGCAGGCCGTTGGCCGCGATCGTGGTGGTGAGCAGGTAACCCTGGTTGGGGCCGGTGTGGTGGGCGGCAGCGACGTCCGGACGGGGCTGGGGCACCGCCTTGGTCAGCACCGCCGCGTGGTGATCGACAGCGGCGGTGATCGTGAGCGGCTGGCTCAGGCTGTCCGGGTCGCTGGCCCAGCCGGTCAGGGTGACGGTGTTGCCCGCCACGCTCGCGTGGTCGAGCATCCCGATCGGGCTGTGCGCGGCGACCTGGGCCGGGGTGAGTCCGGGTACCAGCACCGAAGCGCAACCGAGCGATCCGTTCGCGCCGATACCGACGTTGCCGGCGCTGGCACAGACCAGGTGCGGACCGGGCACTGCCGCGACCGTTCCGTCGAAGCCTGCCTTCGGTCCGGCGCCGCGGGCGGCGGTCGCATCCGGACGGGCCACCGCAGAGAGCACCTGGCCGGCAACTGCGCCATCGACGCTCACCGTGATTGTCAGGGGCTGGCTGAGCTGATCCGGGTCGGCCGCCCAGCCGAGCACGTGGATCCCGTTCTGGCCGACCGCCCCGGCCCGGTCGAGGTGGCCGAACGGGTCATGCGGATCAGCTGCCGAGGCCGCCATCGCGGGCAGCAAGCAGAGTGCGAGCCCGCCGGTGACCGCACCGCTCAGCACCGTGCGCCAGCGCGGACGGGCCGGTCGTAGCCCCGTGCTCGTCGAGGTTCGATCGAGCTGTGCCGGCCGGCGGGCCAGCTGATCGGTCAACCGGGCACCGATGGCTCCGGTCAGCTTCTGGCCGAGGGTGGGCGCGGCATGCCGCGGTCGAGCACGGTGAGTCACAGAAAATTCCCATCGTCGTACCTACGCACCCCCGCGCGTGCCACCGAGCCTAGGTGAGGGCCGGTATTCTCGTGGCCGGATTGGAAAATTCGTAGCTGCGGCCGATTACCGAGCGTGATACCGCTGCCCGACCGACCTGGCCTGATCGGCTTGCGGCGGCCAGCTCTGCTGGCCGGTCTCGCGGTGTTTGGGTAGCCCGCTGCGGCGCTGCTACTCTGATACCTGCGACCCGCCCGGTCTCGCCGCAAATTGGTATAGGCAGGGTGTGCAAGCGGAACCTCAGGTTTCCACCCGTGCCGCCTCCTCGGCAGCCGGGTACGGTCCAGCATCACCGCAAGGTGGTGTCGCGGCGCCCGCCGTGCGGTGTTTCTTGCCGTCCGGTAGCCCGCGTGGATCGGCGAATGCCTCGGCCCCGACTGCTTGGTTGCAGCGGGGCCGTTGTCATGTCAACGCTCGGAACAATCCGAGAGCTGGCCACGGCCCGAGCACCTGATAGTGACAACCTAGGAGGCCCCATCAGCTCTGAACCCCGGATCAACGACCGGATCCGTGTTCCCGAGGTCCGACTCGTCGGCCCAGAGGGCGAGCAGGTCGGCATCGTGCCGATTGGCAAAGCCCTCGAGTTGGCTGCCGAAGCCGACCTCGACCTGGTCGAGGTAGCACCGATGGCCCGCCCGCCAGTCTGCAAGCTCATGGACTTCGGAAAGTTCAAGTACGAAGCAGCGCAGAAGGCCCGCGAAGCCAGGCGTAACCAGACGCTCACCGTGATCAAGGAAATGAAGCTCCGTCCGAAGATCGACCCGCACGATTACGCGACCAAGAAGGGTCACGTCGAGCGGTTCCTCAAGCAGGGTGACAAGGTCAAGATCACGATCATGTTCCGTGGTCGCGAGCAGTCGCGGCCCGAACTCGGCTTCCGGTTGCTGCAGAAGCTCGCCGAGGACATCACCGAACTTGGCTTCGTCGAGTCCTCGCCCAAGCAGGACGGCCGGAACATGGTCATGGTCGTAGCCCCGCACCGCACCACGAAGGCCTCGACCAAGCCGGTCAAGGCCGCCGAGGAGCCAGCCCAGCAGGCCTGATCGCGCTGCCGGGCCAACGCTGCTGGTCAGCCGAACGCCGGCCAGCACCCACTCGTGTCCACGAAAAGGAACATCAATGCCGAAGAACAAGACCCACTCCGGGATGAAGAAGCGCGTCAAGATCACCGGAACCGGCAAGCTGCTCACCGAGCGCGCCGGCAAGCGGCACATGCTCGAGCGCAAGTCGTCCAAGCTCACCCGGCGGCTCACCGGCACCGAAGAGATCGCCGCGGTGGACGTCCCGCGCGTCAAGCGCCTGCTCGGCCGCTGACACCAGCACCAGCCCGATTTGCCCCGCCGGCCTGGCCGCCTCACTGAGGTAGACCAGCCGGCCCGATGAACAAGGACTACCAACGTGGCACGCGTCAAGCGGGCGGTAAACGCCCAGAAGAAGCGCCGGACGACCCTCGAAGCCGCCTCCGGATATCGGGGCCAGCGGTCCCGGCTCTACCGCAAGGCCAAGGAGCAGTTGCTCCACTCCGCGACCTATTCCTACCGCGACCGGAAGGCCCGCAAGGGTGACTTCCGCCAGCTGTGGATCACTCGCATCAACGCCGCTGCGCGGGCCAACGACATGACCTACAACCGGTTCATCCAGGGCCTGCGGCTTGCCGGCGTACAGACCGACCGCAAGATCCTGGCTGACCTTGCAGTCAACGACGCGCCGGCCTTCGCCACGCTCGTCGAGGTGGCCCGGGCCGCGGTCGCGGCTGAGGGTATCGGCGGCGCTGCCGCGCAGAGCCCGGCTGCCTGACCTGCTCAGTTCATCGAACGCCCGGCTCGCGGCGGCTAGGCGGCTCACCAGCCGCAAGCATCGCCGCGAGACCGGGCGCTTTCTCGCTGAAGGCGCCCAAGCCGTCCGTGAGGCGCTGCGGGCCGGTGCCGTCCTCGAACTGTTCGCGACCGCCCAGGCGATCCAGCGCTATCCGCAACTGACCGCGGACGCGGCCGAGATCTCCGAGCGGGACGCGGCGACGCTGTCGGAGACGGTCACGCCGCAGGGGCTGGTCGCGGTCTGCCGGCTCGAGCAGCCGAACCTGGACGAGCTGCTCGCCGGCAACCCACGGCTGCTGGCGGTGCCCGTTGCGTGCGCCGAGCCGGGCAACCTCGGCACCATCGTCCGGACCGCTGACGCCGCCGGCGCCGATGCGGTTATCCAGGTGGGCGGCGTCGATCCGTACAACGGCAAGGCGGTGCGGGCCACCGCGGGCAGCCTGTTTCACCTGCCGATCATCGATGCCAGCGCCGAGCAGCTGCTGGCCGGCGCCCGCCGGGCCGGCCTGACCGTGCTGGCCACCAGCGGTGCCGGCGGCTGCGGGCTGGACGAGCTGATCGAGGCCGGCGTGCTGGCCGAACCGGCCGCCTGGCTGTTCGGCAACGAGGCGCACGGGCTGCCGGAGTCGCTGCTGGCCCAGGCCGACCACACCGTCCGGGTACCGATCTATGGCAAGGCCGAGAGCTTGAACCTGGCCGCGGCCGTCGCGCTCTGTCTGTACGCCTCGGCCTTCGGCCAGCACCGCCGCCACTGAAACGGCTGGGCGGCTCTCCTAGACTCAGGGCTGTTCCGCTTCTGCAAGCCATCGTCATCGAAGGGCCCGCATGTCTGGCGCCAACACGTCCTATGACCCCAAGCAGGTTGCCGCGCTCTCACCGGAGTCGCTGCAGCACGGAGTCTCAGCAGCCCAGCAGGCCTTTGCCGAAGCCACCGACCTCGACCAGTTGCGGACCGCGCACGCCGCCCACCTGGGCGATCGCTCGCCGCTAGCGCTGGCCAATCGCGAGATCGGCGCGCTGCCGCCGGCTGCCAAGTCCGATGCCGGCAAGCGGATCAACGCGGCCCGCTCGGCTGCCCGGCAGGCCCATGCCGACCGGCTCGCCACGCTGGAGGACGAGCGCGACGCCCGGGTGCTCAGCGAGGAATCGGTCGACGTCACGCTGCCCTGGGATCGGCGTCCGCTCGGCGCTCGGCACCCGCTGACCACGACCCAGGAACTGGTCGGTGACGTGTTCACCGCGATGGGTTGGGAGGTGGCCGAAGGCCCCGAGGTCGAGGCCGAGTGGTTCAACTTCGACGCCCTCAACATCGGCGTCGACCATCCGGCCCGCTCGCTGATGGACACCTTCTTCGTGCAGGGCGCCGACGGCTCGGCCGACAGCGGGCTGGTGCTGCGCACCCATACCTCGCCGGTGCAGGCGCGGGTGATGCTGACCCGGACGCCGCCGATCTACATCGTCTGCCCGGGCAAGGTGTTCCGGACCGATGAGCTCGATGCCACCCACTCGCCGGTCTTCCACCAGCTCGAGGGGCTGGTGATCGACAAGGGCATCACGATGGCGCATCTGAAGGGCACCCTCGATCACATGGCCGAGGCGTTCTTCGGCCCCGGCATCGTCACCCGGCTTCGCCCGTCCTACTTCCCGTTCACCGAGCCGAGCGCTGAACCGGACCTGCTCTGCTTTGTCTGCCGGGGCGAGTCGGTCGGCAACCCGGATCGTCCGTGCCGCACCTGCGACAGCGAGGGTTGGATCGAGTGGGGCGGCTGCGGCATGGTCAACCCCCGGGTATTGCGGGCCTGCGGGATCGATCCTGAGGTCTACTCCGGCTTCGCCTTCGGAATGGGTATCGAGCGAACCATGATGTTTCGCAACAACGCCGCCGACATGCGCGACATCGTCGAGGGCGACGTCCGGTTCACCCAGGCCTTCGGAATGGAGGCCTGAGATGCGCGCACCGGTGAGCTGGATTGCCGAGCTGGCGGACCTGCCGGCCGGCCTGACCGCCCGCGAACTGGGCGAGGCGCTGGTCCGGGTCGGCCTGGAGGTCGAGCGGGTCGAGTCGGCCGCCGACGCGATCAGCGGCCCGGTGGTGATCGGACGGGTCGACTCGATCACCGAACTCACCGAGTTCAAGAAGCCGATCCGGTACTGCCAGGTCGAGGTCGGTGAGTCCGAGCCGCGCGGGATTGTCTGCGGCGCGCGCAACTTCGCCGAGGGCGACCTGATCGTGGCCGCGCTGCCCGGGTCGGTACTGCCCGGGCCCTTCCCAATCGCCGCCCGCCAGACCTACGGCCAGACCTCAGACGGCATGATCTGCTCGGCCCGCGAGCTCGGCCTGGGCGATGAGCACGACGGCATCCTGGTGCTGGCGCCGGATTCGGCCGAGCCAGGTCAGGACGCGCTGGCGCGGTTGGGCCTGCGCGAGGCGGTGCTGGACATCGCGGTCACCCCGGACCGGGGCTACTGCCTCGCCGTGCGCGGCCTGGCCAGGGAAGCCGCCGCCGCGCTGGCGGTGGATTTCCACGACCTCGATGTAAGCGTTCCGGCGCCCGACCAGGCGGGCTATCCGGTCATGGTCACCGATCCGACCGGCAGCCCTCGATTCTCGGTTCGCGCCCTGACCGGCCTGAACCCGTCCGCGCCGACACCGGAGTTCATCGTGCGGCGGCTGGTGAGTTGCGGCATGCGATCGATCTCGCTGGCAGTGGACGTCACCAACTACGTGATGCTGGAAACCGGGCAGCCGCTGCACGCCTATGACCGGGCGCGGCTGCAGGGCCCGCTCGGGGTCCGGGCTGCTGAGCCGGGAGAGAAGCTGACCACGCTGGACGCGACGATCCGGGCGCTGGACCCGGACGACCTGGTGATCACCGACGATCGCGGCCCGATCGGGCTGGCCGGCGTGATGGGCGGGGCGTCCACCGAGATCTCGGCGGCGACCACCGAGGTGCTGCTCGAAGCTGCCTACTTCGACCCGGCCCGGATCAGCCGCGCGGTTCGCCGGCACAAGCTGCCGTCCGAGGCTGCCAAGCGGTTCGAACGCGGCGTCGACCCCGACATCGCGACGGTGGCGCTGCAGCGGTGCATCGACCTGCTGACCGAACACGGCGGGGCAAGCCCGGTGCCCGGTTTCACGGTGGTCGGGGACGGGCCGGCACCGGTCGTCATCGAGCTGAGCGCTGGCCGGCCAGCTGAGCTGGCCGGCATGCCGATCTCGGCCGAAGCGGTCCGGCACCGGCTTGAACAGGTCGGCTGCCAGGTCAGCGATAGTGCTGATCCGGCCGGCCTGCTGTCGGTGCGTCCGCCGTCCTGGCGTCCGGACCTGACCGACCCGGCCGATCTGGTCGAGGAGGTGGTGCGGCTAGAAGGCTATGACAAGGTGCCATCGGTGCTGCCGCACCCGCCAGCAGGTCGCGGCTGGACGCCTGGCCAGCGGTTGCGCCGGACGGTGTCGCAGGCGCTGGGCTATGCCGGCTATTCCGAGGTCATCAACTACCCGTTCGTCTCGCCGGCCGTACACGAGGCCTTCGGGTTGCCGGCTGACGATCGGCGCCGCGCCGCGCTGCGGCTGGCCAACCCGATTTCGGACGCCGAGCCGGAGCTGCGCACCTCGCTGCTGCCCGGCTTGCTGGCCAACCTGCAGCGCAATCTCGGTCGGGGTAGCCGCGACCTGGCGCTGTTCGAGTTGGGCCTGGTGTACCTGCCGGCCAGCTCGAGCGCCCGCGCGCCGCGTCCTGGCGTGCAGCATCGTCCCAGCGAGCAGGAGCTGGCCGCGATCGCCGAGACGGTGCCGCACCAGCCTCGCTACCTGGCCACGGTGCTGGCCGGCGAGCAGGAACTTCCCGGCTGGTGGGGCACTGGCCGGCAGGCTAGCTGGGCCGACGCGGTCGAGTCGGCCCGGATCGCGGCCCGCGCCGGACGGCTCGAGCTGACCGTGCGGCAGGCCGAGGTGGCGCCGTGGCATCCTGGCCGGTGCGCGCAGCTGCTGCTGGCCGGTGAGGTGATCGGCACGGCCGGTGAACTGCACCCACGGGTGATCGAGCGGCTCGGCCTGCCAGGCCGGACCTGCGCGATGGAGCTGGACCTGGACGCGATCGGACCGCCAGCACCGGCCCAGGCGCCGGCCTTGTCGAACCTGCCGCCGGTGTTGCTCGACCTCGCCCTGGTTGTGGATCAGGCCACCCCGGTCGCCGACGTGCTGGCCGCGGTGCGGCACGGTGCCGGCGACCTGCTCGAATCGGTGCGGTTGTTCGATGTCTATGCCGATCCGCAGCGGCTCGGTGCCGGCCTCAAGTCGCTGGCGTTCGCGCTCAAGCTGCGGGCACCCGACCGGACGCTGACCCTGGACGAGGCGACCGCGGCTCGCGACGCGGCGGTGGCGCGCGCTGCTGAGGTGACCGGCGCTCGACTGCGCAGCTGAACCGCATCGGGCAGCTGCCGGCCGTTAGCGAATGAAGTTGCGTGATCGTGCATAATAAACCGCATGGGTGTTCCTGTTGCGGTCGCTGGAGCCAGTGGCTACGCCGGCGGTGAGCTGCTCCGGTTGCTCGCCGGCCATCCCAGCCTGGACGTGGTGGCAGCCACCGCGCACGCCCAAGCCGGGCGATCGCTGATAGAGGTACACCCGAACCTGGTCAGTTACCGCGATCTCAGCCTGACCGAGACCACCGGGGCGGCGCTGGCCGAGGCTGAACTGGTGTTCCTGGCCCTGCCGCACGGCGAGTCGGCAAGCCTGGTTGGGCGGTTGCCGGCGTATACGAAGGTGGTCGACCTCGGAGCTGACTTCCGGTTGGCCGACGCCGAGGCCTGGCAGCGCTACTACGGCCTGCCGCACGCCGGCACCTGGACCTATGGCCTGCCCGAACTTCCTGGCCAGCGCGCCGTGATCGCGGCCAGCGACCGGGTCGCCAATACCGGTTGCTACGCGGTAGCGGTGATCACCGCGCTCGCGCCGCTGATCGCGGCCGGGCTGGTCGAACCGTCTGATGTGGTGGTGGTTGCCGCGTCCGGGACCTCCGGTGCTGGCCGGGCCGCCAAACCCAACCTGCTCGGCAGCGAGGTGATGTCGGACCTGTCGTCCTACAAGGTCGGTAGCCATCAGCACGTGCCCGAGATCCTGCAGGCAACCGGAGCGCGCAACCTGTCGATGACGCCGATCCTGGCGCCGATGCCGCGCGGCATTCTGGCCACCGTGACCGCGCGACCGGCGACCGAGGGGCTGACCGCGCAGGCCATCCGGCAGGTGCTGGCCGAGGCCTACGCCGGTGAGCGGTTCGTCCAGGTGTTGCCCGACGGCCAGCAGCCGCACACCGCCGCAACCCTGGGTTCGAACTCGGTGCACCTGCAGGCGAGCCTGGATCTGAGCTCTGGCCGGGTCATCGTGGTCAGCGCGATCGACAATCTCGGCAAGGGCGCGGCCGGGCAGGCGATCCAGAATGCGAACCTGATGCTCGGCCTGGACGAGGGTGCCGGCCTGGCGGTTGACGGGATCGCGCCGTGAGCACGCTGGCCGAGCGGCTGAGCGCGGCCGCCGAGAAGGCCGTGACGCTGATCGACGCGCTACCGTGGCTGGCTCGCTTTCACGGCAAGGTGGTGGTGATCAAGTACGGCGGCAACGCGATGAC